>NZ_JBUDGD010000081.1:0-18443 GCF_055484735.1 Pseudomonas sp. 15C
GAGCCCATCAGCTCGTCACCGCACAAAATCAAAAAAGGCCGGTCAATGACCGGCCTCCTGGCGTTGAACATTCAGCTTAGTTGACTTCCAGCCTGTCGCCGCGATTGCGCCGCGTCTGGCCAAGGCCGGTGAAGGTGCGATCATCAATATCGGTTCGGTGGTCGGACTGGCGCCAGAGTTCGGCATGTCGGTTTACGGCGCGACCAAGGCGTTTGTGCTGTTCCTTTCGCAAGGCCTGAGCCTGGAACTGACGCCGCTGGGCGTGTACGTGCAAGCTGTGCTGCCCGCCGCGACCCGCACGGAAATCTGGGATCGCGCAGGCATCGACATCAACACCCTGAGCGAAATCATGGAAGTCAGCGATCTGGTCGACGCCGCACTGGTCGGTTTCGATCGCCGCGAGCCGGTGACCATTCCACCGCTGCATGAAGGCCAGCGCTGGGATGACCTGCAAACCGCGCGGCAAGGTTTGCTCGGGCAGATTCGCCAGTCCGCGGTTGCCGAGCGTTACCTGCCATGAAAGCTTTTCTCATCGACCGCTACGGCAAACACAACGGGCACATCAGCGACGTCGCCGAGCCCGCGCCTGGGCCTGACGACGTCCTGATCGAGGTGCACGCGGCGAGCGTCAATGTCCTCGATTCGAAGATCCGCCGCGGTGAATTCAAGTTGATTCTGCCGTACGCACTGCCGTTGGTACTCGGCAACGATGTCGCCGGTGTGGTGATCTCGACCGGCGCAGCGGTCACGGCTTTCAAACCTGGTGATGAGGTCTATGCGCGGGTGCCGGAACAGCGCATCGGCACCTTTGCCGAGCGGATCGCGGTGAATCAGCATGCGGTCGCGCGCAAGCCCGCCAACCTCAATATGGAACAGGCCGCGGCGATTCCGTTGGTGACGTTGACTGCCTGGCAAGCGCTGGTCGACATCGCGCAGTTGCGCGCCGGGCAGAAAGTGCTGATCCATGCCGGCTCCGGCGGCGTCGGCACGGTCGCGATTCAACTGGCCAAACACCTCGGCGCGTTTGTCGCGACCACCACCAGCACGGCGAATGTCGAGTGGGTCAAGGCACTGGGCGCGGACGTGGTGATCGACTACAAACACCAGCGTTTCGAGGATGAGCTACGCGGTTACGACGTGGTGCTCAACAGCCTTGGTAGTGATGTGCTGGAGAACTCACTGAAAGTGCTCAAACCCGGCGGTCGGCTGATTTCCATCTCCGGCCCGCCCACTGCGGAATTCGCCAAGGCGCAAGGTCTGGCCTGGCCGCTGCGGCAAGTCATGCGCTTGTTGAGCCTGAAGATCCGTCGCAGGGCTCGCCGGCACAACGTCAGTTACAGTTTCCTGTTCATGCGGGCCAACGGCGTGCAGCTGCGCGACATCAGCGCGTTGATCGAGGCCGGCAAGCTGGCGCCGGTCTTGGATCGCAGCTTTGCGTTTGAGTCGACTGGGCAAGCGCTGGCTTATGTCGAACAGGGCCGCGCCAAGGGTAAAGTCGTTGTGCGGATGAAATAGCCGCATGCCTGTCGATGACGTTGCCGGCTACGCCGAAGATTCGCCTGCCAACACACAGCCGTTCGGCACAACTGCGCCCGAGAAGGAGCAAACGCCCGCGACCGAGCCGCCAGCCACCCTGCTCGACCCGGCCGCCATCATATGGCGGCCCTTGTTGCTTGAGCCCTGACACGTTGCCCGTCAGGTATTCAACGGCGTTTGCGGCGTATCCGGGTTGAGCTGCCGGCGGCGGAACTGCCCCGGCGGCTGGCCGTGAATCTGCCGGAAACGCCGGGAGAAATACGCCTCGTCGGCAAATCCGCACAAGCGCGCCACCTCGCCCACGGAGCGGGTGCTGTTGAGGAGGAAATTGCGCGCCGCGTGCATCCGCCGTTCGAGCACCAGTTCGGTGAAGGTCTTGCCGATTTCCTTGCGCAGCCAGTGGGTCAGATAGGTCGGTGACAGGTACGTCGCCGCCGCCACTTTGATCAGGTTGAGATCCGGGTCGGCGATGTTCTTGCGCAGGTATTCGAACATGCGGCTCAGCGCATCGCGTCGGCTGACCTCGGCGGCGTTTTCTTCGGCCAGGCGCTTGAGCGGCTCGGCGTACAGAAAACACACGCTGCCGATCAACTGCAGCAGCAAGCCCTTGAGCATCTCCCGCGTGCCGAACTGGCGATTCTCGTCGAGGCGGCGCATCTGCTCGATCAGCGCACAGACCCCGGCGAAATCCGCATCCGCGAGAATGAAATCCAGATGCTCCTGAAACCGGAACGGTGACAGCTCCGGCGCCAGCAGGATCGACACTTCTTCGAGGTCCATCGGGTCGCACTGCAAGTGCGGCAACAGGAACGTCTGGGAAAAATTGATGACGATGAAATTGCTCTCTGCCGGGTGCGGAATCACATGCACACGGTGCGGCAGGATGAACGCCAGGGTGTTGCGCGGGAACGGACGCTCGACGTTGCCGATGTGCTGCACGGTGTCGCCGCCGAGGTTGATCTGGATCTGAAAGTATTCGTGGCGATGCGGCGCGGTTTCGGCGCGGCGGCCCTTTTTGTCGCGAATGTAGAAATCGGTCAATTCGCTGCGTTGCTGCATGACGTAGGTGGGAATCCGGTGCGGTAACGACATCGGCTGAGGGTCCTCGGCAGGTACGTGGGGCACGAATCATCTTGCAGGCAAGCCAGCGGCGCAGCAAGCGGTCATACGACGACCTTATGCTCGATGATTTTTTCTCCGCGGAAGTGGCCGTTCGCCTGTCCAAAAAACCTGAAGCCATCCCAAAACGTATTTCTCTTTATTTTCAACATCTTAAATCGCATATCCGATTGATTCTGAAGCGTCGCACGCAGATTTTTTTCTTGGACAGGTTTAAGCAGCGCCCGCGTCATAAGAAAAAACGTTCTAACCCCTGGCTTGATCTGACGAGGTTGTACGACCACTGTAATAGCCAACGCAGCCCAGCCTCCTCCAAAAACAATCAAAGGTGTGCACGTCATGATCCAGCCATTGCCCCTCGCCACCCCTCCCGATCCCGCCGAACCGGCCTGCCGTGAGACGTCCCTGAACGTCTGACGCCGGGCCTTCGTGCCGTCGTTTTTCAACGCCGATCTGTCTGCCCCGATGCTTCTGGGCAAGGCCTTCGGCTGCGCGAAAACCTCTCGACCCTTCTAACAATAACGAGGTCCGTCCATGTCCAATTCCCATGCTTCTCAAGCCAGTGTGCCGCCGGTTATTGCCGGCGCGCGCGACGCCGTGGTGCCGCAACGCCTGCCCTCGCGGCGGCGCTGGTTCATGTTGTCGCTGTTGCTGATCGCGACCATCATCAACTACATCGACCGGGTCAATATCTCGATCGCCGCACCGTTCATGGCCAAGGATCTGGGCCTGGACAAGATCGAGATGGGCCTGATCTTCTCCGCGTTCGCCTGGACCTATGCGCTGGCGCTGGTGCCGGCCGGGTTCATCGCCGACCGCTTTGGTTCGCGCTTCACTTATGGGGTGTCGCTGATCAGTTGGTCGACGGTCACCGTGTGCCAAGGCTTCGCCACCGGTTTCGCGTCGCTGTTCGGCCTGCGTTTGGCGGTCGGCGCCATGGAAGCTCCAGCGTTCCCGGCCAACAGCCGCGCGGTGACGGTGTGGTTTCCGGCGCGCGAACGCGGACTGGCGAGCAGCATATACGTCTGCGGCCAGTACCTCGGCACGGCGCTGTTCACCGGCGCGCTGCTGTGGCTGGCGACCACCTTCGACTGGCGCCACGTGTTCTACAGCACCGGCGCACTGGGCATCGTTTTCGGTGTGCTGTGGCTGTACCTGTATCGCGATCCGCTCAATTGCAAAAAGGTCAGCAAGGCCGAATTGCAGTACATCGAAGCGGGCGGCGGTCTGGTCAAAAGCAGTCAGGAACGCACCCGTTTCAACTGGCGGCAGATCGCCGAGCTGTTCAGCTACCGTCAGGTCTGGGCGATCTGCATCGGCAAATTCGCCAGTACTTCAGCGCTGTATTTCTTCCTGACCTGGTTCCCCACTTACCTCATCGAAGAACGCCAACTGACGATGATCAAGGCCGGGATCTTCGCCGTGTTGCCCTTCGTCGGCGCCACCGTGGGCATCCTCCTGGCCGGGATCGTCTCAGACGGGCTGATCCGCCGGGGCTACTCGATGTCGTTCGCCCGCAAGTTGCCGCTGGTGGTCGGGTCGATGCTGGGCATGTCGATCGTGCTGGTGAATTTCACCGACTCGAACACGATCTGCATTGCCGTGCTGACCATCGCTTTTTTCGCTCAAGGCATCGCCTCGTCTTCATGGGCGGCGGTCTCGGAAGTCGCGCCGAAGGAGCTGATCGGCCTGACCGGCGGCATCACCAGCTTGGCGGCGAACATCGGCGGCATCGTCACGCCGATCGTGATTGGCGCCATCGTGCATGCCACCGGCTCGTTCGCCTGGGCGTTCTGGTTCATCGGCGGCGTGGCGCTGATCGGCACCCTCTCCTATTCGCTGCTGCTCGGCCGTTTGTATCGCATCGAACTGAAACCACGCTGAGCACAACAGCACCGTTTTCTCCAAGCCGAAGCGGCATTCGTCCAACTACACCGACGCGCGCCGCCGTAGGCTGATCTCACACACAGGACCTCACAGGATGAACATGACTGAATACGTTTTCACTCCGGATCTGCCCGCGACCTTGCCGGTGGTGGGCAGCGCGCAACGCTTTCCTGTCGGTCGGGTGTTTTGTGTCGGTCGCAACTACCCGTGGCCGGACAGCCAGGGCCAGTCGCGCCAGCCTCCGGTGTTTTTCATGAAGCCGGCGAGCAACGTCATCGATGCCGTCGGTGAAGTGGCCTACCCGCCGCTGACCGAAGAATTCGTCCATGAAATCGAACTGGTGGTGGCGATTGGCGAAGGCGGCGCGAACATTCCCGAAAGCCAGGCGCTGGCCTATGTCTGGGGCTACGCCGCCGGGCTCGACCTGACCCGCCGCGACGTGCAACTGGCGGCCAAGAGCAAGGGCCTGCCGTGGGAAGGCGCCAAGGTTTTTGATGGCGCCGCGCCGATGACGGCGATTGTGCCGGTCAGTCGCAGCGGCCATCCCGAGGGCGAGTTGTGGCTCAACGTCAACGGCGAGGAACGCCAGCGTGACAGCCTGGACAATCAGATCTGGTCGGTCAGCGAAGTGATCAGCCGCATCTCTCGTTCGGTGGCGTTACGCGCCGGCGATCTGATCATGACTGGCAGCCCGGCGGGCGTCGATGCGCTGCAGCCCGGCGACCTGATCAGCGCCGGCATCGATGGCATCGGTCAATTGGAAATGCGCGTCGGCGCTCGTCCGCAGTCATTTGCATAAGGAGAACCTCAGCATGTCCATTTCATCTCCGCTAAAAGTTGCGCTGGTCACCGGTGCCGGCAGCGGCATCGGTCGCGCCGTGGCGCTGGGCCTGATGGCCGACGGGTTCACCGTGGTCGCCGCCGGACGCCGAGCGGAACCTTTGCAAGCGCTGGTCGAACTGGCGACAAGCGAAGGCCACCAAGCGCTGGCGGTACCCACCGACGTGCGCGACCCCGCCAGTGTCGACGCGCTGTTCGCCAGCATTGCCGAGGTCTACGGGCGACTCGACGTGGTGTTCAACAATGCCGGGGTCAATGCCCCCGCCGTGCCGCTGGATGAACTGACCTTCGAGCAGTGGCGCAACGTGATCGACACCAATCTCAACGGGGTTTTCCTGTGTGCCCGCGGCGCCTTCGGCCTGATGCGCCGCCAGCAGCCACAGGGTGGACGCATCATCAACAACGGTTCGATTTCCGCGCACACGCCGCGCCCGTTCAGCAGCGCCTATACCGCCAGCAAACACGCGGTGCTGGGCCTGAGCAAATCGCTGGCGCTGGACGGTCGCGAATTCAATATCGCCTGCAGCCAGATCGACATCGGCAACGCGTTGACCGAAATGTCCGAGCGCATGACCCGCGGCGTGCGCCAGGCCAACGGCAGCATCGCCGTCGAGCCGATGGTCGATGTCAAACACGTCGCCGAAGCGGTGCGCTACATCGCTGGCCTGCCGCTGTCGGCCAACGTTCTGAACATGACCGTCATGGCCACTGCCATGCCGTTTGCCGGCCGCGGTTGAGCCGGCCTTTTTATTCGGTAAGTGAGGTTTACATGAAGCCCGAAGTCTTGCAGTTGAGCCCGATCCTGATTCCTGAAATCAATGCCCGTCTCGATGAACTGTTCACCGTCAGACGCTATTTCCAGCAGGCCGACAAAGCCGCCTATTTGCGTGAGCATGGCGCCAATATTCGCGGGGTGGTCACCGGCGGGCACACCGGCATCAGCCAGGCGTTGATGGCGCAATTGCCGCGACTGGAAGTGGTGGCGGTCAATGGGGTCGGCACCGATGCGGTCGACCTGGCGTACGCCCGCGATCGTGGTATTCGCGTTACAGCAACCATTGGCGCGCTGACCGAAGACGTCGCCGACCTCGCCATCGGTTTGCTGATCGCCGTGTGTCGCGGTTTGTGCACCAGTGATCGCTACGTGCGCTCGGGTGAATGGCCGCACAGCCCGACGCCGCTGGCGCCGCTGCCACTGGCGCGACAGGTGTCGGGCATGCGCATCGGCATCGTCGGCATGGGCCGGGTCGGTCGTGCAGTGGCTAGCCGCGCCGCCGCGTTCGGCTGCCCGATCAGTTACACCGATCTGCAGCCGATGAGCGATGTCAGCCACACCTTCGTCGCCGATCTTAAACAACTGGCCCGCGACAGCGACGCGCTGATTCTCGCCGCCGCCGCCGACAAGGCTGAAGCGATCATCAACGCCGACGTCCTGCAAGCCTTGGGCAAGGGCGGTTATCTGATCAACGTGGCGCGCGGCAAACTGGTCAACGAAGCGGACCTGCTGGCGGCGCTGACGGCCGGCGAGATCGCCGGGGCCGGGCTGGATGTGTTTGTCGATGAACCGAATGTGCCAGAAGCCTTGTTCAGCAACGAACAGGTGGTGCTGCAACCGCACCGCGCCAGCGCCACCTTGCAGACGCGAACGCGCATGGGCGAAATGGTGGTTGCCAGCCTGCTCGACAGCTTTGCCGGCAAGGTGCCGCAGGGGTGTGTCACCGGGTAAGCGCCGCGGCTGAAATGGCAGCCCTGCACCAGCCCGAGCGCCCCAACCTGATCGTTCCCACGCTCTGCGTGGGAACGCCTCTTGTGACGCTCTGCGTCACGCTTTTGGACGCAGAGCGTCCGGGGCTGCATTCCCACGCAGAGCGTGGGAACGATCAGGTTGCTCCGCGTGGGGACGATCAGGTTGCTCCGCGTGGGAACGATCAGGATCGACTCGGTCGGCTCCCTCTCCCTCTGGGCGGTCCGACGTTTCGGGAGGGCTGGGGTGAGGGGCCGCTGTTCACGCAGATCCCAAACCACCTCACAAGGTATACGAAATCCCCACCTGCACCGTCCGCGGCGCGCCCGGATAGGCGTAGACGTTGCCGAACGCTCCTTCCTCATAATCACGATCGAACAGATTCTTCAGATCAAGGTTGAGCCGGACCTTGTCGTTGACCTTATAAAAGCCCAGCAAATCGACCACCGTGTAGCTGTCCATCGAAAACGCGGTATTGGCGGTTTGCCCGGCGCGTTCGTCGACATACTTGAGTCCGGTGCCGAGGCCCAGGCCTTTGAGGGCGCCGTCCTGGAATTCGTAGACGTTGAGCAGGCTGAAGCTGTTTTGTGGAATGTTCAGCAAGCGGGTGCCGGAGCGGATCGTGTTGTCCTTGGTCACTTCGGCATCGACATAGGCATAGCCGCCGATGACCCGCCACTCCGGGGTCAGGTTGCCGGCGACGTTCAAGTCGAAACCACGACTGCGCACCTCGCCTGCGGCGACGCTGAAGGTCGAGTCGACCGGGTCGGTAGTCAGCACGTTGCGTTTTTCGATCTGGTAGATCGCCGCGTCGATGCTCAACTGATGATCCAGCGCCTCCCACTTGAGGCCCATTTCATAGGATTTGCCTTTCTCCGGGGCAAAGCCGCCACCGACGCGGCTGGCGCCGGTATTGGGTTTGAACGAGCGCGCGGTGTTGGCGTAAATCGCGAGGGTTTCGGTCAGATCGTAGGTCACGCCCAGTCGCGGGGTCACCGCGTTATCCGCCGCCTGCCAACTCTTGCCGCCCGGCACGTAGGTTTCATAGTCGTGTTCGAAACGCTCGAAACGCGCCCCGGCCAGCACTTTCAGGCGCTCGGTCAACGCCACCTGATCCTGCACGAAGGCGGCGTAGGTCTTGAGGTTTTCCTTGTCGTGGGTCGGCGTGCGGGTCAGGGCCGGGCGCGGCTGGCCGTAGACCGGATCGAAGATGTCGATCGGGTAGGCACCGACCGCGCCGCTGGAGCGCTGGATGATCGACTTGTAGTCGTAGTCTTCGTATTCGATGCCGGTGAGCAAGGTGTGCTGCAGACCGCCGGTGCTGAAGTGCCCGGTCAGATTCAGCTGGGTGTCCTTGTCGGTCCATTCCAGCTTGCGGTAGTTGAAATTGCGCCCCAGGGTGCGACCGTCAGCAGCGATGCCGTTGGCTTCGATCGCGTTGCCTTTAAGCGAACCGTCGAGCCACTGGAAACCACCGCCCAGGGTCCAGTCGTCGTTGAGCAGGTGCTCGAAACGCAACTGGGCCATGTTGTTGTCATTGTGCAGTTTGCCGACGTCCTTCTCACCGAAGAAAGTGTCGCGCGAGGCGGTGCCGATCTGCTTTGTATAGCGCGTCACGCCACGGTCGAGCGGCGCATTGTTGCGCATGAAATCGCCTTCGAAAATCACCTTGGTTGCATCGGTCGCCTGCCAGCTCAGCACCGGCGTGATGCCGTAGCGTTCGGTCTCGACGTGGTCGCGAAAGGTATCGCCGCCCTCGCCCACCACGTTGAGCCGATAGGCCAGGCGACCTTCTTCATCGAGCGGCCCGGAAGCGTCGAGGGTGCCGCGCTGCATGCCTTGATCGCTGAGCTGGCTACCCAGCGTGACGGTGCGCTCGGCCAGCGGTTGTTTGGACACGACGTTGAAGGTGCCGCCGGGATCGCCGCGGCCGTAGAGCGTGGTGGCCGGGCCGCGCAGCACTTCCAGACGCTCGATGGTGTTGGCGTCGGGCATGTTCGGATAGCCGCGGTTGATCGGGAAACCGTTGCGATAAAACTCGCCGGTGGTGAAGCCGCGCACGGTGAAGGTGGTCAGGCCCTGGCCGCCGAAATTGTTCGCGCGGCCGACGCCGCCGGCGTAATCCAGGGCGTCCTGCAAGCGCGTCGCGCCGATGTCCTCGACCGCATCTTTGGTCACTACGCTGATCGATTGCGCGGTTTCATGGATCGCCGTGTCGGTGCGCGTGGCACTGGCCGAACGCGTCGCGCGATAGCCCTGCACCGGGCCGTCGGCCCGTTCGTAATCTGCCGTGCCGACCACATCGGTGGCGTCCAGCTCAAGCACTGAGGGTGCGTTAACAGCCTGTTCGGCCCACGAAGAAGAAGACAACGCCTGCAGCACGCAAATGGAAAGCAGAGTACGACGCATGAAAAGGAAACCTTTACGAATAGGCCAGAACGGATGGCAGAACTGCCAGCGAAGCGGCGCGCATGGTATACCAGTGCAATGCGTAATTGAAACTTATTCTTATTTGTCATGTTGGTCAGGATTGCTGACCCGCAGCGTTTCGAATCAGTGGCCCAGTAGCCGCGTGGTCATCGCCATCGAGGTTTGCAGCGACTGCCCGGTGCGCTGCAACTTGTTCAACAGGCTGGCGCCCAGCCACAGCTGATACAGGGTTTCCGCCAGATGCCGGGCATCGCCCTTGGGCACGCTGCCGTCCGCCTGGCCCTGTTCGAGGCATTCGGTGATGCGCGATACCACGCGCTCGGCCCCATCGCGCAAGGTCAGGCGCATCGACTCGGAGAGGTCGGCGACCTCGGCGCTGAGTTTCACCACCAGGCATTCATCGCCGTGGCCTTCGAGGGTGCAGCGGTTCAGCCAGCCCTGCCAGTAATCCATCAGCCGCTCATAGGCGTTGAGCCCCGGCAGCGTCAGGCGCCGTTCCATGTCGGCGAGGTAGCCGACGAAGTAATCCTCGAGCAGCGCCTGGCCGTACAGCTCTTTGGATTTGAAGTAATGATAGAACGAGCCCTTGGGCACACCGGCGGTCTGCAGGATCTCGTTGAGGCCAACGCTGGTGAAGCCCTTCTCGGCCATCATCCGGTGGCCGGTGTCGAGCAAATGTTGGCGGGTGTCGTCGTAGGTCGGTTTCATGGGGCAAGAATTAGCTGGCAATAGACCAGTCGTATGCTTAGAAGGAAGGCGAGTTTGCCATACCTGACACCGAAAAAACCAAAGATAAAAAATTACTAGACGACTGGTCTAATTGAGATCTATGCTGCGCCCCGACAAACGATTTCTGCCGGGTGCCAGCGATGGGCGAATCCCTCTCCCACGAAACACCTGACCTACACAAAGGTGCGTTTATGAAAATCCTGATGGTGCTGACCTCTCACGATCAACTCGGCAACACCGGCAAGAAAACCGGTTTCTGGCTGGAAGAATTCGCCGCCCCCTACTACGCCTTCAAGGATGCCGGCGCTGACGTCACGCTGGTCTCGCCGGCCGGTGGTCAGCCACCGCTCGACCCGAAAAGCGACGAGCCCGGCGCGCAGACCGCTGAAACCGATCGCTTCCGCCAGGACCCGGCCGCCCAGCAAGCGCTGGCAAACACCGGACGCCTGGCCGAGGTCACCGCAGAAGATTTCGATGCGGTGTTCTACCCAGGCGGCCATGGCCCGCTGTGGGATCTGACCGAGGACAAGCATTCGATCGCCCTGATCGAAGCCTTCGACCGCGCCAACAAGCCGCACGGTTTTGTCTGCCACGCACCGGGCGTGCTGCTGCATGTGGTACGGGCGGACGGCCAGCCAATCGTCAAGGGCCGCAACGTCACCGGTTTTACCAACGCTGAAGAAGCAGCGGTCGGCCTCACTGACGTCGTGCCGTTCTTGATCGAAGACGAGTTCCAGCGTCTGGGCGGTCAATACTCGAAAGTCGCTGACTGGCAGGTACACGTGGTTGCCGACGGGCAACTGGTCACCGGTCAGAACCCGGCCAGCTCCGCCGCCGTTGCCGAGAAACTGCTGAAACTGCTCGGCTAAGTACGCCAAAGCCCCAGGAACGCCGTGCGCGGTTAGCGCGGCGTTTTTTTCCATTCGATTAATAGTCGACTGGTCTAATTACTCAAGGTCACTCCATGAAGCACAACCCGTTTTTTAACCCCGTCACCCTTGGCGGTCACACCCTGAAAAATCGCATCGTCCTGCCGCCCCTGACCCGCCAGCGCAGCACGCAACCGGGCAATGTCGCCAACGCGCTGATGGCCGAGTATTACCAGCAACGTGCCGGCGCCGGCCTGCTGATCACCGAAGGCACGCAGATCGAACCGCGCGGCCAGGGTTATGCGTGGACGCCGGGCATCCATACCCCGGAGCAAATCGCCGGTTGGCGCAAGGTCACCGAGGCCGTGCATGGCGCAGGCGGGGTTATTTTCGCCCAGTTGTGGCACGTTGGCCGGGTCTCGCACAACGCACTGCAACCCGATGGCGCGGCCCCCGTTTCGGCCTCCGCGGTGGCGACCGATCGGGTCAGCGTGTTCATCGAAACCGCGCCCGGCGCCGGTGAACTGGTCAGCCCTTCGGCGCCGCGTGCACTCAGCACGCTGGAAGTCGAAGAACTGGTGCAGTTGTATATCCAGGCCGCGCGCAATGCGATGGACGCCGGTTTCGACGGCATCGAGTTGCACTGCGCCAATGGTTATCTGGTCAATCAATTCATCTCGACGCACAGCAACCTGCGCGACGATCAATACGGTGGCTCGCTGCACAATCGCCTGCGCTTTCTGCGTGACGTGGTCGCCGGCGTCGCCGAATGCATTGGCAAGGACAAGGTCGGCGTGCGCTTCGCGCCGCTGTTCACCACCACTGATGAAGCGCGGACGTATCTGGGCCTGGTCGAAGACGATCCGCACACTACCTACATCGAAGCGATCAAGATCCTTGAGGACGTGGGCATCGCCTATCTGTCCATCGCCGAAGCGGACTGGGACAACGCCCCCGAAATGCCCGTGACTTTCCGTCAGGCCGTGCGCGACACCTTCAGCGGCGCGATCATTTATGCCGGGCGCTATACCGCCGAATCCGGCGCGCGCTTGCTGGAATCCGGCCTGGCGGATCTGGTCGCGTTCGGCCGTCCGTTCATGGCCAACCCTGACCTGCCGGCGCGCATCGCCAACGGCTGGCCGCTGAATGTGCTGAACCCGGCGACCGTCTACGGTGGTGGCGCTGAGGGCTATACCGACTACCCGTCATACGGCGGCTAACCCGGCGATCTGTGCACGATTCAGGCACCGCAGGTTTTCGTTCAATAGCGCGCAAATATCTATACACGAGCTACAATCTGTATAAGTATTCGCAGCCAAAACAACGAATCCCTGGCCGAGCACCCGTTGCTGCTCCTCACCTGAATCCGTGCACATGAACACCACCCATCGGCTCTGTCTGGTGCTGGGCGACCAGTTGTCGTTCGACCTCGCTTGCCTCGCCGATCTCGACCGCGAGCACGACGCTGTGCTGCTGGTCGAGGTCATGGAAGAGACCACCCATGTCGCCCACCATCCGCAAAAGATCGCGCTGATCTTCAGCGCCATGCGCCACTTCGCCAAGGCCCTGCAAGCCCAGGGCATGCGGGTGCATTACGTCACCCTCGACGACCCGCAGAACAGCGGCTCGGTGCCCGGCGAACTCAAGCGCTGGCAGGCGCTTTTGCAAGCGCAGCAAGTGCACCTCACTGAATGCGGCGACTGGCGTCTGGAACAATCAGTGAAAGATTGCGGACTGCCCATTCACTGGCACGCCGACCAGCGTTTCCTCTGTTCGCGCGATGAATTCCGCGCCTGGGCCGCCGGAAAGAAACAGCTGCGCATGGAGTACTTCTACCGCGACATGCGCCGCAAAAGCCGGCTGCTGCTCAACGGTGATGGCACCCCGGTCGGCGGCGCCTGGAACTTCGACAGCGACAACCGCAAAGCCCTGCCCAAAGGCGCCAAGCCACCCTACCCCGCGCGCTTTGCCAACGACGCGATCACACACGACGTGTTGGCGCTGGTCGCTGCGCGTTTCGCCAGTCACTACGGCAGCCTCGACGATTTCAATTACCCGGTGACCCACGCCGACGCGCAGTCACTCTGGGCTTGTTTTCTCGACTATGGTCTAGCCGGTTTCGGTGACTATCAGGATGCGATGGCCAGCGACGAGCCGTTCCTGTTCCACGCCCGCATCAGCGCTGCGTTGAACATCGGTCTGCTCGATCTGCGCCAGCTGTGCAGCGACGTCGAATCTGCGTACTGGTCCGGCGCGATTGCCCTGAATGCCGCCGAAGGCTTCATTCGCCAATTGATCGGCTGGCGCGAATACGTGCGTGGCGTGTACTGGCTGAAAATGCCTGAGTACGCCGACGGCAATGTCTTCGCCAATCAGCGTGCCCTGCCGGAGTTCTACTGGACCGGCGCCACGCAAATGAACTGCATGCGCCAGGCCATCGGCCAAAGCCTCCAGCACGCGTACGCCCACCATATTCAGCGACTGATGGTGACCGGCAATTTCGCCCTGCTCGCCGGCATCGCGCCGCGCCAGATCTGCGACTGGTACCTGGCGATTTACATGGACGCGTTCGACTGGGTCGAGTTGCCCAACACCCTCGGCATGGTCATGCATGCCGACGGCGGCTACCTCGGTTCCAAGCCGTACTGCGCCAGCGGCCAGTACATCAACCGAATGTCCGACTACTGCCGCGACTGCGCCTACTCGGTACGCGAAACCACGGCCGACAACGCCTGCCCGTTCAACGCCCTGTACTGGCATTTCCTGATGCGCCACGGCGATCTGCTGCGCGGCAATCAGCGGATGAGCATGATGTACAAAAATCTCGACCGCATGCCGCTGGCCAAACAGCAGGCGCTGTGGCAACGCGGGCAGAGCCTGCTCGAGCGGCTGGATAACGGCGATGCGTTATAACTGCGCGGCCGTGCAACTTAAATGTGGCGCGCCGGGTCAATGCTGACACAGCGTCAGGCTCATGGAGGTTCGTTGCGGCGTGCCGTTCGAATGCTGAGCCGACCATCAATAAGGCATGAGGAGTGGATGTCCTGAAACAGCTTTCTCGCGAGCAGCTCGAATCCGAGGTCACGCGCCTGCGCCTGGCCGTGGAAGCCACCTGCGACGCGGTCTGGGACTGGGATCTGAAGACCGACCGGATCGTCTGGAACGACTCACTGCAACAGGCCTACGGCTACGTCGCCGAGGCCATCGAGCCGACCTGCGACTGGCGTTTTGCGCAGATCCACACTCAAGACCGTGGCCGAGTGACCACCTCGATTCGCTCGGCAATCGACGGCACAGGCACCACCTGGAGCGCCGAGTACCGCTTTCGCTGCCACGACGGTTCCTACGCCGAAGTCCTCGATCGCGGTCATCTGATCCGCGACGCCGCCGGTCAGCCTGAGCGGATGATCGGCGCGATGCTCGACCTGACCCGCTCGCGCAGCGCGGAAAATGCACTGCGCCTGAGCGAAGAACGCTTCAGCACAATCCTCGAAACCATCGAAGCGGCGTTTGCCATCGTCAAGGTCAAATTCGATGCCGACGACCAGCCGATCGATTATTTCTTCGTCGAAGCCAACCCGGCGTTCGAGCGTCAGGCCGGGGTCAATCTACGCGGCAAATGGGTCACCGAGTTTGCGCCGAACCTGGAGCGGTTCTGGTTCGAGACCTACGGCCATGTGGCGAAAACCGGTGAACCGGCCAACTTCGAAAACTATGCCAATACCTTCGAACGCTGGTTCGACGTGCGCGCCGTGCGTGTTGGCGAGCCGGCCGATCGGCAGATCGCAATTCTGTTCAATGACGTCACCGAACGCCGCAATGCCCAGGAACGGCTGCGCGTCAGCGAGGCCGTGGCCCGCGAAAACATTGAGCGTGTGCAACTGGCCCTCGCCGCCGGCGCGATCATCGGCACCTGGCACTGGCACCTGCCCTCCGATGGTTTTTCCGTCGATGAAGCCTTCGCCCGGGTATTCAATCTCGACCCGGCGCTGGGCCGCGATGGCCTGAGCCTTGAGCAGATAGTCATCAGCGTCCACCCCGACGACCGTGACGGACTGATCGCCGCGATCAACGAAGTGATCGCCCGTGGCGGTGCCTATTCGCATCAGTACCGCGTGTGCGGCGCCGACGGCAAATACACCTGGATCGAAGCCAACGGCCGCGTCGAGTGCGCCGAGGACGGCACGCCACTGCGTTTTCCCGGGGTGCTCATCGATGTCGAAGAGCGGCGCAATGTCGAGGCCGAGCGCGACCGCGCCACCGCCGCCCTGCGTGCATTGAATGACACACTGGAACATCGAGTTTCGGCACGCACCGCCGAGCTGATGCAGGCCGAAGAAAAGCTGCGCCAATCGCAAAAAATGGAAGCGGTCGGTCAGCTCACCGGCGGCCTCGCCCATGACTTCAATAACCTGCTCGCGGGGATTTGCGCCTCGCTTGAGCTGGTCGACAAAAGGGTCAGTCAAGGTCGACTGCAGGACATCGGCAAGTACATGGAAATCGCTCAGGACGCAGCCAAGCGGGCGGCCGCCCTGACCCATCGACTGCTGGCATTCTCCAGGCGTCAGACCCTCGATCCGCGGCCGACAGAAGTCAACGCGCTGATCGCCGGCATGACCGAATTGATCCAGCGCACCGTCGGACCGAGCATCCGCTTGAAGACCGTCATCGCTGCCGACCTGTGGCCGGCGCTGGTCGATGCCAGCCAACTGGAAAACGCCCTGCTCAACCTGTGCATCAACGCCCGCGATGCGATGCCCGATGGCGGGCGCATCATCGTCGAAACCGCCAATCGTACGCTCGATGCCGAAGCCGCGCGGGCGCTGGACATGCCCGCCGGTCAGTACCTGTGCCTGTGCGTCACCGACACCGGTACCGGCATGAGCGCCGAAGTCATGGCCAAGGCTTTCGATCCGTTTTTCACCACCAAGCCATTGGGTCAAGGCACCGGGCTGGGGCTGTCGATGATCTACGGTTTCACCAAGCAATCCGGCGGTCAGGTGCGGGTGCAGTCGCAGGTCGGCCAAGGCACCGAAATGTGCATTTACCTGCCGCGTTATCGCGGCGCGGCGCAACGCAATAATGACGACGCGCAGAGCACCAGCACGCCGTTTGCCAAGGCCAGCGAGACCATCCTGATCGTTGACGACGAGCCGTCGGTGCGCCTGCTGCTCAAGGACATTCTCAAAGACCTCGGCTACAGCCTGCTCGAAGCGGCGGACAGCCTCGAAGGGCTTGAAGTGCTGCGTTCCGGCGCGAAGATCGATCTGTTGATCACCGACGTCGGCCTGCCGGGCGGCATGAACGGTCGGCAGATGGCCGATGCCGGACGGCAAATCCGCCCGCAGCTCAAAACCCTGTTCATCACCGGCTACGCGGAAAACTCGGTGATCGGCAATGGCCAGCTCGGGCCGGGCATGCAGGTATTGACCAAACCCTTTGCGGTCGACACGTTGGTGTCACGGGTCAGTGGGCTGATGGCCGCACCCTTAGAGTGAGGGTTCACCGCGGTACGCAGCGAAGCCGTTGCGTCCGGCGGCTTTGGCTTGATACAGCGCCTGATCGGCGGATTCGATCAGGCTTTGCACGGCATCCAGTTGCGCCCCCTGCCCAGCGGCAACGCCGATGCTCACGCTGACCCGGGCCAGTGGGCTGGAGGGATGCGGCAGATGTTCCTGCCTGAGGCGATCAACGAGCAGTTGCGCCACCACCGCCGCACCCTCCGCGTCGGTGTCGGGCATGATCACCCCGAACTCTTCGCCGCCGTAGCGCGCGACCAGATCCGACGGTCGCCGCACCGAGTCTTCCAGCAGTTTGCCGACTGCCTGCAGGCACGCGTCGCCGGCGACATGCCCGAGCGAATCGTTGTACAGCTTGAAGTAATCCAGATCGATCATCAGCAAGGCCAGCGAGGTACCGTCACGCTGGGCCCGGCGCGCTTCGGTGGCGAGCGTCTGATCGAAGCAGCGACGGTTGGCCAGCGCGGTCAGCGCATCCTTCATCGCCAGCAATTCCAGTTGTCGATTGGAGCCGAGCAACTGCTGCTGGGCGATCCGCAACTCTTCTTCGATCTGGGTGCGCCGACGAATATCGCGATACAGAAACCAGCCGATGATACCGGTCAGCCCCAACAGGGTGGCGACCACCACCGCTGACAGCAAGGCCTCCGTGCGCCACGCCGCGAGGGCTTCATGTTTGCCGAGGGCGACCGTGGTGATCAGCGGCAGTTTCTGGCTTTTGCGAAACGCATAGAGGCGTTCAACGCCGTCCAGGCTGGAGGTAAACGACGCGGTGCCCACCGAACGCTCAACCAGATATTTGGCGTAGATCGGCGATTGGGAAAAGTTGCGGCCCATGTCCTGCTCGCGGAACGGGTAGCGCACCAGCAGCGTGCCGTCGGTGTACGACAGGCCGATCGCGCCGTCCTGACCGACATCGAGCTTGCCAAACAGACGCAAAAAGTTCTGCACGCCCAGCGTCACCGCGACCACCCCGGCGAACGCGCCCTGATCGTCATTGAAGCGGCGACTGACGGTAATCACCCACTCGTCATTGCTGCGGCTGCGGATCGGCGGGCCGATGAACGTCTCGCGGCTCGGGTCGTCGCGGTGATGAATGAAATAGGCGCGGTCGCTGCTGTCGGCGCCTTGGGGAATCGGCCGGTTGGATGACATCAGCCAATGGCCGTGGCGGTCGTAAATGGTGATGCCGCTCAGTTGCGGCATCAGCGGTTGTTGATGGTTGATCAACGTGCGCAAGCGCTCGATGTGTGCCGGGCCGCTGCCTTCGGTTTCCAGGCGCTCGACCAGGCCGAGCAACAACAGCGAACTCTGGCGGACGATGCCTTCGGAATAGGTCGCCAGTGCTTGCGTCAGGTTCAGGCCGTGGACGTCGATTTCTTCCAGCGCACGCTCGCGCGAAGCGAGGACTTTCCAGATGGTCAGGGACGCCAGGGAACAGCCGATCACCAGTAGCAGGAGGATGACGAGGTGGGTATCACGCTTCACGAAAGTACCTTATGGAAAGTCCGGTTTCCCGTTCCTGCCGTCAGCGGACCGAGGCCCTGACAGCGACCGTATGTCCTCGGCTGGGGCAAGGATACAAGCAGTCCAGGCAACGCGCAGCATCATCCTGCGCAATATCCTGTGGGAGATTGTCTGCAAGCGATGGGTTTCTTTCAGGCGGTGTGGTTTGGGTACATATCCGTTGCTGCGGTAACGGCGGCTTAGGGTTTCGCCCTTACGGCGAGGCACTTTTTCCAGACGCCGAAAAAGTACCCAAAAAGGCTT
>NZ_JBUDGD010000082.1:0-17808 GCF_055484735.1 Pseudomonas sp. 15C
ACGCCCGGATCAATCCCTCCACTCAGCCTTCCGATGTCGCTGGTTAGGCAAGATCAAGATCAAGAGCACGCGAGCTAACGCTCATTGTTGAGTGGTTAGGAGCGGGTGGTTGGCTTGGGATTGGTGGTGTGGCTGCCCCTCACCCCAGCCCTCTCCCCCTGGAGAGGGAGCCGATCTGCGTTGGCTTCGAAATTTGCGTACAACTCGGTATTGCATGTTGGCGTACGTCTGCCAATCACCGCGGCCAGTCCCCTCTCCCTCCGGGAGAGGGCTAGGGTGAGGGGCTCTTGATTTTCGATTGATGGCCTGGTGGTACGCGCAATCCCTGTGGGAGCTTGCCTGCAAGCGATGGCGGCATGTCATTCAGCCTTTATTTCAACGGACACACTGCCATCGCCAGCAGGCTGACTCCCACATTGGTTTTGCATGCATTCAAAGAAGACCTGCGCAAATCCGATCGAACTCACGGCAAATACCCCGGGTCAACCCGAGACACTTGCCTTGAAACGAAGGAGACCCTGCGATGAGCGACTATCCAAAACCACCCTTCCCCAAACAAGCCCAACCCGTGCCTGGCTCGCAGCGCAAGATGGAGCCGTATCCCGATTGCGGTGAGCAGAGTTATGTCGGTTCGGGCCGGCTGGCCGGCAAGATTGCGTTGATCACTGGCGCTGACAGCGGCATCGGTCGTGCGGTGGCGATTGCTTTCGCGCGTGAAGGCGCTGACGTGGCCGTGGCGTATCTGAATGAGCACGAGGACGCCAAGGAAACCGCGCGCTGGGTCGAGCAGGCCGGGCGTCAGTGTCTGTTGTTGCCGGGTGACATCGCCGAAAAAACCCAGTGTCAGGCGCTGGTCGACAAGACTGTCGAGCGCTTTGGGCGTATCGATGTGCTGGTCAATAACGCTGCGTTCCAGATGACTCACGAGAATTTCGAAGAAATTCCCGACGAAGAATGGCTGATGACCTTCGATGTGAACATCACTGCGATGTTCCGCATCTGTCAGGCGGCGATCAAACACATGCGCCCCGGTTCGTCGATCATCAATACCAGTTCGGTCAATTCGGACATGCCAAAACCGACCCTGCTCGCCTACGCGACCACCAAAGGGGCGATTGCCAACTTCACCGGTGGCCTGGCGCAGATGCTTGGGCCGAAGGAGATCCGCGTCAACAGCGTCGCGCCGGGGCCGATCTGGACGCCGCTGATTGTCTCGACCATGCCCGACGAAGAAGTGCAGAACTTCGGTGGCAGCACGCCGCTTGGTCGCCCCGGTCAACCGGTGGAAGTTGCGCCGATCTATGTGCTGCTGGCCTCGGATGAAGCCAGTTACATCACCGGTCAGCGCTACGGCGTGACCGGTGGCAAACCGATGCTTTGACCGCCGGCGAGAAAAACTGAACCCAGCGGCGTGGCGTGCCTCCATACCTTTAGAGCCCGACGGGCCAACAGGATCTGGAGGTCGTCATGTCCGCACCCATCGTCAAGCTGTTCACCCGACCCAACTTCGCCTGGACCGATATCCGCCGCGAAGAAGAAGCCCACCCCCGACACTACCTCGCGCACCTGCTGGTGCTGGCGCTGATTCCGGCCGTGTGTCTGTTCATCGGCACCACCTACGTCGGCTGGAGCCTGGCGGTCGGCGAGAACGTGCGACTGAGCACGGCCAGCGCTTTGCAGCTGTGCGTCCTGCTATACGTGACCATCGTTGTCGGCGTGGCGATCATGGGCGGTTTCATTCGCTGGATGTCGCGCACGTTTGACGCGCGGCCGACGCTCAATCAATGCATCGGTTTTGCCGCTTACACCGTGACGCCGTTTTTCGTCGCCGGCATTGCCGGGCTTTACCCCAGCCGCTGGCTGGCGATTCTGGTGCTCGGTGCTGCATCGATTTATTCGACGTTTCTGTTGTTTGTCGGGCTGCCGACGTTCATGCACGAGCGCAAGGAACAAGGCCTGCTCTACTCCGCCTCGGTGTGGGGCGTCGGTCTGCTGGTGCTGGTGACCCTGCTGGTATCGATGATTCTGCTGTGGTTCAACGTGCTCATTCCCGAGTACCTGCGCACGACCGCAGGTTGAGTCGATGAGTGTGTATACATTGATAATTGATGGCGGCCGTTCGTGAGTTTCACGGTGTGGGTCGCGGTGCTCGGCACCGTGTTGCTGACCCTGGCGCTGACCGCGTCGTACTTGCGCTGGATGCCGGTGACCACGTCGGCCGTGTGTTTGCTGCTGGGCATCGCCATCGGCCCGAGCGGCCTGAACCTTTTGAAACTGTCGCTGGAAAACGCCTCGCTGTGGATGGAGCACCTGACCGAAGTGGCGGTGCTGTTTTCCCTGTTCGTCTGCGGCCTGAAGCTGCGGTTACCGCTGACTGACAAGCGCTGGCGCATCGCGTTTGGCCTGGCCGGACCGGTGATGGTGCTGACGATTGTCGGGGTCTGCCTGCTGTTGCACTGGGGCCTCCAGTTGCCGTGGGGACCGTCGTTGCTGATCGGGGCGATTCTGGCGCCGACCGACCCGGTGCTCGCAGCGCTGGTGCAGGTCAACGATGCGCGGGATGTCGACGGCGTGCGCTTCGGCCTGTCCGGCGAGGCCGGTCTGAATGACGGCATCGCCTTCCCGTTCGTGATTCTCGGTTTGCTGTTGATTCACAGCGACAACGTCGCCGGCGAGTGGCAAGGCTGGCTGTTGCGCAGTGTGCTGTGGGCAGTGCCAGCGGGTCTGTTGACCGGTTACTGGATGGGTCGCGGTATCGGTCGCGTCACGGTGTTGCTACGTATCCACAATGAAGACAGCACCCTCAGCCCCAATGATTATCTCGCGCTGGCGCTGATCGCTCTGGCTTACGTGGTTGCTGAAGCGATTGGCGGTTATGGCTTTCTCTCGGTATTCGCCGCCGGCCTGGGCTTGCGCCAGGTCGAAGTGAAGTCCACCGGCGTCAGCCAGCCGCCCGCCGAACATCTGGTGCAACCGGTGGTCGGCCATCAGAACGTCGAACCGCAACACGCGGTGCGTGGCGACACCGATGAACTGAAGAGCAGCCAATTGGCCGCCGGCATCATGATGGGCGACATGCTCGCGTTCGGCGGGCTGGTCGAACGGGCCATGGAAGTGTTTCTGGTAACCCTGCTCGGCGTGGTGCTCCTGGCGCACTGGGACTGGCGGGCGCTGCTGGTCGGCGGCGTGCTGTTCTGCCTGATTCGCCCGGCCTGCGTGGCGCTGATGCCCTGGGGCACGCTGCTCAAGCCCCGTCAGCGGTTACTGATCGGCTGGTTCGGCATCCGCGGGATCGGCAGCCTGTTCTACCTGTTTTTCGCCTTGAATCATGGCCTGACCAACAACGTCGCCACGCTGTGTACTGACCTGACCTTGTCGGTGGTGGCGCTGAGCATCCTTGTGCACGGCATCAGCACCCAGCCAATCCTTGCGGGCTACGAACAGTACAAGAAACAAAAAAGCTGATTTTTTTCGTGGCGCTTTAACGGTTAATTGATCGAAGTTTTTTCTGCAAAAAAATGGATCCCCTCTTCGCTGTCAGCGGTCACACACATAACCGTCGCTGAGTGCATCACGCGGCGGCCCGGCAGGTTCGATTCCCCTGCGGCGCGACGCCTATGAAACGGAATCCTGAAGAAAAAGGTTACGGTCATGAAAGAACGTTCGACTCCTGCGCAAATCAAGGCTTGCAGAGCATTGGCTCTGGAACGCAACCGTCAATTGTTCGATAACGCCCACACCCTCAACCGCGCGGCCAACGCGATGCTGGAGGTGGAGAATCTGGATATGGAGCAGTTCGAGCATTACCGGGCTTTACGCAAGAAAGCCGATTTGTTGTTTGAGGATGCGATTGATCATCTGTGCGTGTTGAATGAGGATTTTCCGCCGATTCCTCAGGCGTCGCAGCAAACCCAGGCGGTTGAGCGCGAGCTTGAAGTGGCGAGTTGAGATTCAAAACCCCTCATCGGAACGCCGCCCGCCTAGCCCTCTCCCGGAGGGAGAGGGAACTGACCGCGGTGACTAGTTGAATTGCGTCGACCTGAAATCCCGAGTCGAACACCAAATTTGAATCCCGTGAAGATCTGCTCCCTTTCCCCCCTGGGGGAGAGGGCTGGGGTGAGGGGGTACGATCTGAAGTCCACTACAAAATCCAAGCGAACAAAAAGCCCGAAACCATAAAGTCGGGCTTTTTTCGATTTCCAGCCATCATCCCCCCGGATTCGTCACCTGGATAAACACCGCATACCCCCCCAGCAATATCCAGAACGTCGCAAAGATCCACGGCGTACGCAACGAAAACAACAGCGACTTGCGATAGCCCTTGTGGCTCGACTCGACCTCGCTGAACAGTGGCGACTCGTCATACGCCAGCCCCATCACCGGTTCAGCCTCCAATAACTGGCTTTGCTTGAAGTGCCAGTGATCAATGATGTCGTACGCGGCGCGAATCCCCGGCCAGGCGTTCAGCGAGCTGAGCACGCCGAGCAACGCCAGAAATGGCGGCACCACCAGGGTGAACAACTTGCCCCACTCCGGGTTGAGGTTGGCCATGCACGAGGCGAACGCAATCACCAGAAACGACTGCGCCGCCAGATAGGCGTCGGTGCGGTTGGCGAGGATGCTGGTTTCGTACTGGATTTCGCGCCGATAGAAATCCAGACGTTCCTTGGGCGAGCCGAACATCTTGGCGTTGTGTTCGGTCAGCGCCTCTTCTTCAGCGCTGGGATGGGTCAATATGCGAGACAAAACAAACGCGCTCCGAGGTGGTTAAAAACCTTTCGAAACCCTCGGTGACGGACAAGTTCAGGCGAACTGACCAGCGCCTCATTTCATCGATTGCGCAATGATTGCCACGAGTCCCATCTGCGTGAATGGCTTGGGCAAGCGCGGCAGTTCGGCGGCGAAGCCTTCCAGGCGTTCGGCATAACCGGTGGCGAGGATGATCGGCAGGTCCGGTTTGAGCATACGCACGGCGTGCGCCAGTTGCGCGCCGCTCATTTTCGGCATGGCCATGTCGGTGATCATCAAGTCGATGACTTCGCCCTGATCGAACAGGCGCAACGCTTGTTCACCGGAAGTGGCACCGAGAACGCGATGACCGAGGTCTTCAAGCAGCAGGCTGGTGCTGGTCAATACCAGCGAGTCGTCATCGACCACCAGTACGCTGAGGCGTGGCACCGAAACCGGCGCGGCCGAGGAAAACTGCGGTTTGCTGGCGACGCCCTCGAGCGCCACCGGAATCCACAGCTCAGCCGTGGTGCCCTGGCCCTTTTCGCTCTTGAGCATGAAACGGCCACCGAGCTGTTCGATAAAACCGTGGACCATCGACAAGCCCAGCCCGGTGCCCTTGCCCAGGCCCTTGGTGGTGAAAAACGGGTCGCGGGCCGAAGCCAGCGTCTGCGCATCCATGCCCTCCCCGGTGTCGGTCAGGCTCAGACAGACGTAACGCCCGGCCGGCAACTGCGAATCGCCCAGCTCCAGCACCACCTGCGGCTGCGCGGTGATGGTCACCGTGCCGCCGTCAGGCATGGCGTCGCGGGCATTGGTCGCCAGATTGAGCAAGGCCAGTTCCAGCTGATTGTTGTCGGCCAGCACTGGCTGCAGATCGTCGGGAAAGAGCGTCTCGATGCGGATGCCCGGCCCCAGCGAGCTGCGCAGCAAACCGGTGATGCCCTGCACCAACTGAGCGATGTCAACCGATTCGGTCTTGAGTTCCTGGCGGCGCGCGAACGCCAGCATGCGCTGGGTCAGCGACACACCGCGCAAGGCACCCTGGGTGGCGTTTTCCAGCAGACGGCTGATTTTCGGGTCGGCACCCATGCGCTTTCGCACGATCTCCAGATTGCCGAGGATCACCGTCAACAGGTTATTGAAATCATGGGCAATGCCGCCGCTGAGTTGACCGATGGCCTGCATCTTCTGCGCCTGAAACAGCGCTTCACGGGTTTTTTCCAGTGCCTGGCGGGACTGATGGGCTTCGGTGATATCGCGGGTGATCTTGGCAAACCCCAGCAGAATGCCGGTATCGCCGCGAATCGCATCGACCACCACATGCGCCAGGAACCGCGTGCCGTCCTTGCGCATGCGCCAGCTCTTGTTCTCGAAACGCCCTTCACGGGTGGCGATTTCCAGCGAGCGTTGCGGCTCGCCGAGTTCGCGGTCTTCGGGGGTGTAGAAGATCGAGAAATGCTGACCGATGATTTCTTCCGGCAGATAGCCCTTGATCCGCTGCGCGCCCTGGTTCCAGTTACTGACCCGGCCTTCGGGGCTGAGCATGTAGATCGCGTAATCGGTAACGCCCTGTACCAGCAGGCGGAACTGCTGTTCGCTTTGCTTGAGGGTTTCCTCGGCCATCTTGCGATCGGTGAGGTCACGGGTGATCTTGGCGAAGCCGAGCAAGCGGCCATCCGGGTCGATGATCGGGTCGATCACCACGTGCGACCAGAAGTTGGTGCCATCCTTGCGCACCCGCCAGCCCTCGCCTTCGAAACGCCCTTCGTGGATCGCCGTGTTCAGCGCGCGCTGCGGCAAACCGGCGGCGCGGTCTTCAGCGGTGTAGAACCGTGAAAAGTGTTCGCCGAGGATCTCCGCCTCTTCATAGCCCTTGAAGCGCTTGGCCCCGGAGTTCCAGCTGGTGACGATGCCGTCCGGGTCGATCATGTAGATCGCGTAATCGATCACCGAATCGATCAGCAGGCGAAAACGCATGTTCTCGATCACAGCGTCTTTAGTGTTTTCGCTCATCATGCTCACCGGCCGTTGTCATGAGCGAAATTATGCGGCAATCCGCCGATTTGGGAAGACGTGGTTTCATGATTGATTGCCCACCAGCGCGGCAATAGTTGCTTGATCCGGCTTTCGGCAAAGCGGTCATCGATCAACATGACCACGCCGCGATCCTCACGGGTACGTATGACCCGGCCAGCGGCCTGCACGACTTTTTGCAGGCCGGGGTACAAATAGGTGTAGTCATAACCGGCACCAAAGATCGCCGCCATGCGCCGTTTCAGCTGTTCATTGATCGGGTTGAGCTGGGCCAGCCCCAGTGTGGCGATGAACGCGCCGATCAAACGCGCACCAGGCAGATCGATGCCCTCGCCGAACGCACCGCCGAGCACGGCGAAACCGATGCCCTGGCTTTCTGCGGTGAATTGGTCGAGAAACGCCTGCCGCGCGCCTTCGACCATGCCCCGGGACTGTTGCCAAAGAGTGATCTGCGGATAACGCTCGGCCATCAGCGCCGCCACTTGTTGCAGATAATCAAAGCTGCTGAAAAACGCCAGATAATTGCCCGGGCGCTCACTGAACTGGCGTGCGATCAGTTCGACGATCGGTTCCAGCGACGCCTGACGATGGTTGAACCGGGTGGAAATGCGGCTGACGATCCGCACATCCAGCTGTTCGGCCTGGAACGGTGATTCGACGTCAATCCACACGGTATCGGCCGGTGTGCCGAGCAGATCGGCGTAATAGTTGCGCGGGCTGAGCGTGGCGGAAAACAGCACACTGCTGCGCGCCGCCGTGAGCCGTGGGCCAATGAACGCCGCCGGCACGACGTTGCGCAGGCACAGCTGCGACAGCGGTTTTTTGCGCTCGAGGTCGCGTTTGCTGATATCGAACAGGTAATGCGCGTCGTACAGCTCGGCCACGCGGGCAAATTGCAGCAGGTCGAAATAGAAGTTCTGCAAGCCACTGTCGAGGCCTTGCGGGTGTTCGTTGAGGTAGTCGCCGATGGCGGCACAACACAGCGAGATCGCCTGCAGAAGTTTTTCCGGCGCCTTGTCGTAGGCCTGATACGCCAGCGTTTGCGGCGCGTGCAGGGCGTTCCATTCGCGGTTCAGTCGCTGCAGGCTGTTCTTCAGCGGCGCGGGGGCGTTTTTACGCACGGTGCCCAGCACGAACTGATCAAGGCTGGCGCTGTACATCTGCCGGCCGCGCTCGACGAGGTTGTGCGCCTCGTCGGCGAGCACCGCGACTTTCCATTGGTTGAGCTGGGCGAGGCCGAACAGCAGCGCGCTGAAGTCGAAGTAATAGTTGTAGTCGGCCACCACCACGTCGGCCCAGCGCGCCATTTCCTGGCTCAGGTAATAAGGACACACCGCCTGTTGCGCGGCGACCTCGCGCATCGCCGCCTGATCAAGCAAACGAATCCGACTGGCCGCCTCGCGCGCCGCGGGCAGGCGATCGTAAAAGCCCTGGGCCAGCGGGCAGGAGTCGCCATGACAGGCTTTGTCCGGGTACTCGCAGGCCTTGTCGCGAGCGACCATTTCCAGGACCCGCAAGGGCAATGCCGGCGACTGCTTGAACAACACCTGGCTGGCATCCAGCGCCAGTTTGCGTCCCGGCGTCTTGGCAGTGAGGAAGAACACCTTGTCCAGTTGCTGCGGCGCCAGCGCCTTGAGCATCGGGAACAGCGTGCCGAGGGTCTTGCCGATGCCGGTCGGCGCCTGCGCCATCAGGCAGCGACCGGTGCTGACCGCTTTGAACACCGATTCGGCCAGATGCCGTTGGCCGGGGCGGAAATCCGTATGGGGAAACGTCAGTTGCTGCGCCGCCAGGTTACGCGCGTCGCGATGGGCCATTTCCTGCTCGGCCCAGAGCAGGAACAACGCGCATTGCTGCTCGAAAAAGCCTTTGAGGGTTTCGGCGCTGAACGACTCTACCAGACAGGTTTCCTTCTCGCTGACGATGTCGAAGTACACCAGCGCCAGATTGATCTGCTGCAGGTCGAGTTTGCAGCACATCAACCAGCCGTAGATCTTCGCCTGCGCCCAATGCAGCTGGCGGTGATTGGCCGGCTGCTTGCTCAGATCGCCGCGGTAGGTTTTGACTTCTTCCAGACAGTTGGCCGTCGGGTCGTAGCCGTCCGCCCTGCCCTTGACCTTCAACTGGCGGAACTCGCCTTCGAGCGCCACCTCGCTCTGGTAATGCTCGCTGCGCCGCGACGCCACGGTGCGATGCCCGGCGATGCCTTCCAGCGCGGTGGGTGACGGGGTGAAACGCAAATCGAGGTCACCGCTCTTGGCGGTGAATTCGCACAGTGCGCGCACGGCGATGCTGTAGCTCAAGCGCTCTGCTCCGCCCATTGCACGTAACACACGGCTACCGGCATCTGGTGTTCGTGGCAGAACTCCAGCCAACGCAGCTGGTTGTCCTGCAAGCGATCGCCGGGGCCTTTGACTTCGATCATTCGGTAGGTCTTGCGCTGCGGCCAGAACTGGATCAGATCGGGCATGCCGGCGCGGTTGGCCTTGATATCGAGCAACAAGCGGTTGAACCAGTGTTTCAGATGTTCAGCCGGCAGGCAGGCCAGCGCCTGTTCCAGCAATTGCTCGTTCAATGCACCCCAGAACACGAACGGTGACTGAATGCCCCACTTGGCAACAAAGCGTTCGCGGATGGTTGCAGCGTAGCGGCCGTCGTCGAGCTCGCTCAGGCACGCCTGAAATAGCTCGGTGCGGCGTTGCTGAAAGTCTTCGTTGAGTAAATCCACCGGCCCGCGCTGGAACGGGTGAAAAAACGCGCCGGGCAAAGGCGCGAAAATCGCCGGCCAGCACAGCAGGCCGAACAGCGAATTGATCAGGCTGTTTTCCACGTAATGCACCGGGCCTTCGTCATCGTGCAGGTGCGCCTGCACGTAATACTCGATGGACAACGTCGGATCGACTCTGGGTAAATGCAGATCCAAACGCTCGACCGCTCTCGCCGCTGCGCGTTTGAGCGGCGGCCCACCGAGCTTGCGCCGCAAGCGCGGCACGATACGCTGCAACCCCTGTTGCTCGGCGGCGCTTTCCGGGGCCTGCTGCGCGAGGGTCGCCAGTTCCAGCGCCAGCGGGTATTCGCCACTGCGCTCCAGCACGCGGATCATGCGCAAACGTGCGCCCGGATAGGCGCAATCGCCGTAGATGCTCAGGGCCATGGCAAATTCACTGATGCGCTCGCAATACTGGCCGATCTGGAACAACACCTTGCCGCGCCGCCGTTGCAGCCACGGGTTGTCGAAGTGCAGCGCGCTGACCTGCGCGACGATCACTTCAAGCGGCTCACCGGCCTCAAAGCGCAATTGGCATTGGTGCAGGAACAGGCAGGCGTCGACGTCGTCACGACTGCGCAGGCCGCGCGAGTCGGCGCAGAATTCGACCTTTTCGTAGGTAAAGATGCCGAGGTCGGCGAGGACGAATTCCGACCAATCCTGGTACAGATTGCCGAAGAACATCAGGCGCAATCGGTCGCACAGGTCCATCAGGGTCAGTCTGAACAGACGGTCGTCCAGTTGCGGCGCCCAGTCGCGCAGGCTGCGCGGCTCGCTGAACTGTTCGGCCAGTTGCGGTAACCAGTCATCCTTGCGTCCCTTGGGCTGCTCGATGGCAGCGCCGAACGCTTGCAGCAACTCGGCCTTGAGCAGCACATCGAACAACTCGGCGAGCGTCAGCGGCGCGTGTTCCTCGATCCAGCCGTGGGCCAGCAATGGCTGAGCTGCTTCAGCGATGTCGCCAATTTCCAGGTAATTGAGTTTGCCAGCACGAAAATGCACGCCCTTGCGCATGACCATCCGTACCAGCAAGCCCTGTGCCGGGCGCGGCAAGGCATTGAAGTTACAAATAAAGGCATGCTCGCGATCGCTCATCACGTCCGCGTAACGAAGTCCAAGCCAATCAAGCACTTGGCGGAAGTTGTTAAGGTAATAGAACGGGTCGTCGAGGGGGTTGGCAGTCACGGAATTCAGGGCCATGGCGAAGCGGATACTGGTTATGCGTACAGATATCAGCTCTGCCCCGCCCGGCGCAAACGGAAAATGATCAATGGCATTTTTTTACCGGGGCCATCGAACTTTTCCGGTGCGGATGGCACCAACCGCGTTAGAAGCCGACAATGCTCGGCAGCACATGAATGAGGCACACGAGGTGGGTATGAAATTCAAGACACTGGGCATTCCTTTGGCCGTCGCCGCAGCCCTGGCCCTGGGCGGTTGCTCGACCGCAACCGTCGTCACATTGCAGAACGGCACCCAGTATCTGACCAAGGACATGCCGAAGACCAAAACCGATGATGGCTTCTATGAGTTCGAAGACATCTCCGGGGCGAAAGTGAAGGTTCGTGCAGACGAAGTCGCCACCGTTCGCGAAGAAGACTGATAGCCGCCAGTGGAGCTGCCACACAAGGCAGCTCCGAGGGCGCAATTACCGGGGCTGGCTCATGCCCGGAATGCTGTTGTCGCAACTGACATAGGTGCCGCCACGCCGGGCGAGTTCCTCTTGCAGGCGCCGGCAACGCGCCAGGTCCTGCTGCTCCATGCGATCGATGATCGGATTGCCGGTGGTTTGCGAGACCACCCCGTCGCCCAGGCGAAGCGTTACGTAGGGTTGTTCGGGCTGGATCTGAAAACGGCTTTTTGCTTCGACAGGTTCGACGACCTTGACGTCTGCCGCGCTCGGCAATTGCTCGGTAGTCACGCCGTAACGGCTGAGAATCGAACTGTGAGGCAGATCGGCCCAGGCACTGGCCGATCCCAGCGCCAATGTGACGAAACCGATATACCCCTTGAAACCTTTCACGTTTGAAACTCCTTGTGAATGTGATGATGCGCCCCCCCTGTGGGAGCGAGCCTGCTCGCGAAGAGGACGGCCCGGCCAGCAATGACCCTGAGTAGAACGAGTAAGCAGGTAATGGCTTTAGGCCGCTTTTTTGATAGTGCAAGGTTTTGAGTCAGAGAATGGTTATGGAGTCACTTTTGAAGCCGGGTTGGCAGCAATCGCCAGCAGGCTGGCTCCCACATAGGTTTTTCGTTGAACAGAGATCCCCTGTGGGAGCCAGCCTGCTGGCGATGGCGCCGTAACTGTCGCCGCAACACCTGGAAATGAGTAACATGTCCGGCCTCCCCGCAGCCCACGTTCTGCGCCTTGCCGAATAAGCCGATTCCATGCCCTTCGAACTCAGCGTTGACCTCACCACCCTGGCCATTCTGGCCGCTGTTGCCTTCCTTGCCGGTTTCATCGATGCCATCGCTGGCGGCGGCGGTTTGCTGACCACGCCCGCCCTGCTCACCGCGGGTCTGCCGCCGCATCTGGTGCTGGGCACCAATAAACTGAGTTCGACCTTCGGTTCGGCGACCGCCAGTTTCACCTTCTATAAGCGCAAACTGTTCCATCCGCGCCAATGGACCCACGCGATCGTCGGCACGCTGGTCGGCGCGCTGACCGGTGCCGTCGTCGCGCATTACCTGCCCGCCGAGTGGCTGAACAAGATGCTGCCGGTGATCGTCTTTGCCTGCGGGCTCTATCTGTTGTTTGGGGGCACGCCGAAGGCGCCGCTGGACAGCAACGCGCCGATCAAAAAGAAATGGCAATCAACCCAAGGCTTCAGCCTCGGCTTCTATGATGGTGTCGCGGGCCCCGGCACTGGTGCGTTCTGGACCGTGAGCAGCCTGCTGCTGTACCCGATCGATCTGGTCAAGGCTAGCGGCGTGGCGCGCAGCATGAACTTCGTCAGCAACATTGCGGCACTGTCGGTGTTCATCTTTTCCGGTCAGGTCGACTGGATCATCGGTCTGTGCATGGGCCTGTCGGTGATGGTCGGCGCGTTTTTTGGCGCGCGCACCGCGATCAGCGGCGGCGCCAAATTCATTCGTCCGGTGTTCATTACCGTGGTGCTGGGCTTGACCGTACGTCTAGCCTGGCAGCACTGGTTCAGCGTGGCCTAAGCGCCGCGCGACGTAGACGTCGATCAGATAACGGGCAATCGATTTCGACGCCGGCAGCGGCGGCAAGTCGTGCACGTTGAACCACTGGGCGTCTTCGATCTCGTCTTCCTGACAGACAATCTCACCGCCGGCGTATTCGGCATGGAAGCCGAGCATCATCGAATGCGGGAACGGCCAGCACTGGCTGCCCATGTACTGGATATTCTTCACTTCGATCTGCACTTCTTCGCGCACCTCGCGAATCAGGCATTCCTCGGCCGATTCGCCCGGCTCGGCGAACCCGGCCAGGGTGCTGTAGACGCCGGTGACGAAACGCGGTGAACGTGCCAGCAGCACTTCATCGCCCCGCGTGATCAGCACGATCATGCTCGGCGAGATCCGCGGGTAACTGCGCAAGTCGCAGGGCTGGCAGTACATCGCCCGTTCGCGCGGCACCTGCGTCATGGGCTGGCCGCAATTGCCGCAGAAACGATGCTCGCGAGCCCAGGTGCCGATCTGCGCGGCGTAACCGAGGACTTTGTAGATTGTGTGGTCGCCTTCGAGCATGAACGCGCGCAGGCCTTTCCAGCTGCAACCCGCCACCTCGCTGGCGCTGCGCAACTCGAACAGATACACCGGCTCGCCATCGAGATGGCCAATGCCGTGTTCGGAGAGGATCGACAGGTCCTGGCGCTTGAGCCATTCGCGTGGGAACAGCGCGCCGTTGTCATCGAACAGAAAGCCTTCCGGGCTGCGCGCCACGGCCATGCCGCCGGGTTGATCGGTGTCGAGTACTGCAGTGGTCCAGCGAGCTGTCATGGTTTCTCAGTCCAGAAATTCGGGTTTCTGTTTGCTCATATGGGCGGCCATGGCCACGCGCAAGTCCGTGGATTGCAGCATGGCGGCGTTCCAGGTGGCAACGTATTCGAGGCCGTCGTCAATGCGATGGTCGCGCATGTAGCTGATCATTTCCTTGGTGCCGGTGACCGCGATCGGCGATTTCGAGGCAATTTCGCGAGCGATGTCGAACACGCCTTCGAGCAGTGCGTCCCTGTTGCTGTAAACGCGATTGACCAGGCCGATGCTGCGCGCTTCGTCAGCACCAAAGGTGCGACCGGTGTAAGCCAGTTCACGCAGCATGCCGTCACCGATGATCCGTGGCAACCGTTGCAAAGTGCCAACATCGGCGGCCATTCCGATATCGATTTCCTTGATCGAGAACTGCGCGTCCTCGGCGGCGTAGCGCATGTCGCAGGCAGAAATCAGGTCGATCGCACCGCCCAGGCAATAGCCCTGAACCGCGGCCAGTACTGGTTTGCGGCAATTGTCGACGGCGTTGAACGACGCTTGCAGGGCGAGAATCTTGCGCCGCAGCAGCCGCGCATTGCGCCCAACGTCCTTGCCCAGTTCATTGGCAACCCCGGCCAGCATCATCAAATCGATGCCCGAGGAAAAATGTTTGCCGTTGCCGCTGAGCACCACCACGCGCACTTCGTCGGTGTCATCGATCCACTGGAAAATCTCGATGATCTCGCTCCAGAACGCGGCGTTCATCGCGTTGATCTTTTCCGGGCGATTGATCTGCACATGGGCGATGTTATCGGCCAGTTCGACGCTGAAGGCGGAGTATTGAGACATGGCAGTGATCCTTTACCGGGCGGGAAATGAGGCCCGAACTATAACAAGGCATCACGGCGGCGGTTCGGCCAAATGCGGGACTGTCCTGAGTTTTGCTTTGCCTGGACCGGCCTCTTCGCGAGCAGGCTCGCACACAGGGGATGGCATTCCATGTGTGGGAGCGAGCCTGCTCGCGAAGGCGTCCGCTCTATCAATAGAGATTCTCCGAGTTTTATGGCGATGAGGTCTTACTTCAGACCAATCCTGTACAGCGAACCTTTATCCTCATCGGTCAGCACATACAGATAACCATCCGGCCCCTGGCGCACATCACGGATTCGTTGATTCAGTTCGCCCAGCAAGCGTTCTTCGTGCACGACCTTGTCGCCGTCGAACTGCAAACGGATCAGCTCCTGCGTCACCAGCGCACCGATAAACGCGTTGTGCTGCCATGCTTTGAAGCGGTCGCCATCGTAGAACGTCATGCCGGTGACGCCCGGCGATTTTTCCCAGACATGGTGCGGGGCCACCGTGCCTTCGGCGGTTTTGCCCTGAGCTTCAGGAATGGGTTGCATCGAGTAATTGATGCCGTGGGTTGCCAGCGGCCAGCCATAGTTCTTGCCGCGCTCGATGATGTTTACCTCGTCGCCACCACGCGGGCCGTGTTCGTTTTCCCACAGCGTGCCGGTCCAGGGGTTGAGCGCGGCACCCTGCGGATTGCGCAGGCCATAGGCCCAGATCTCCGGCCGGACGCCGGACTGGCCGACGAAGGGATTGTCGTCCGGGACTTTGCCGTCCGGGTACAAGCGCACGACCTTGCCTTGCAGCTTGTCGAGATCCTGCGCGGTCGGCCGGTCGTTGTTCTCGCCCAAGGTGATGAACAGATAGCCGTCGCGGTCGAACACCAGCCGCGAGCCGAAATGATTGCTGACCGAAAGCTTTGGCTCCTGACGGAAGATCACTTTGAAATCCTTCAACGTCTTCAAGTCATCGGAAAGCCGCCCGCGCCCGACCGCCGTCCCGGCCTTGTTGCCGGCACCACCGCCTTCGGCATAGGACAGATAAACCAGCCGATCCTCCTTGAAGTCCGGCGACAGCACCACGTCCAGCAAACCGCCCTGCCCCTTGGCCCAGACCTGCGGCACACCGGAGATCGGCGCCGACAGTTTGCCGTCGTTGCCGACCACACGCAGATTGCCCGGCCGCTCGGTCACCAGCATGCCCTGGCGATCCGGCAGAAATGCCAGTGCCCACGGATGTTCCAGCCCTGCGGCGACGGTGGTGACTTCGAGGGTGCCCTGCTCGCTTTGCAGCTCTTTGGGCGCAGCGGCGAAGGCCGGCGCGCTGATCAGCGCACCGGCGCACAGTGTGGCTAAAAGGGTTTTACGCAACATGCACGATTCCTTTTGTTCTTTTCAGGGGCCGGCAGAGTACGGTTCTGCCGCTCAACGGTGGCTGTCTCCGCTGCGCGGAGGCGGGTTGGGAATGAAGGTCGGCGGGTGACTCGGCACCGAGCGAATCGGTTGGCCGTTGCCAATGCCACGGTTCTCGACGGTGGGCTGACGCGGCGTCGGAACGGAGTTGGGACCGCGCATCGGCGGTGTGCTTGGCTGGGTGCCTTGCATGCTGTTGGGATTGGCCCGGCGAATCGGGCTGTTATACGGGTTATTGCTGTTGCCGGTGGGGGTCTGCGCCAGTAACAGGTCAGCATGGACCATACCGCCGCTGAGCAGCAGGGCGAAGATGCCAAGCATGATTCGCGTCATAACGCAGCCTCTCGATGAGCAAGGGATAGAGCCTTCGAGTCCACGCTACGCTGCAGGTTCGGATTTGTTAACCCACACGTCTTAAACAACATGTAACACAACTTGACCAAGTGGTTCCCGGCCCACGCATTCAGGGGAAACTTTCCGCCCGGCGCGCAGGTCATCCGATCATCACTCGGAGAACTGGCTATGGCTCGAGCAATCTGGAAAGGCGCGATCAGTTTCGGACTGGTTCACATCCCTGTCGCGCTGGTCTCGGCAACCTCGTCGCAGGGCGTGGACTTCGATTGGCTCGACAGCCGCAGCATGGAACCGGTGGGCTATAAACGGGTAAACAAGGTCACCGGCAAGGAAGTCACCAAGGAAAACATCGTCAAAGGCGTGGCCTATGAAAAAGGCCGTTATGTGGTGCTCAGCGAGGAAGAAATCCGCTCGGCGCACCCGGTGTCGACCCAGACCATCGACATCTTCTCCTTCGTCGACGCCGAACAGATTCCCCTGCAAAACATCGACACGCCGTATTACCTGGCCCCGGACAAGCGCGGCGGCAAGGTCTACGCCCTGCTGCGCGAAACCCTGAGCAAAACCAACAAAGTCGCCCTCTCCCGCGTGGTCTTGCACACCCGGCAGTACCTCGCCGCGCTGATGCCGGTGGAAGATGCGCTGGTACTGGTAAAACTGCGCTGGCCGCAGGAAGTGCGCAGCCTCGATGAACTGGCACTGGGCAGCGAAGTGACCAAGCCACAGCTGGCCAAGGGCGAACTGGACATGGCCAAACGCCTGGTGGAAGACATGAGCGGCGACTGGAGCCCCGACGATTACAAGGACGAGTTCGAAGACAAGATCATGGCGCTGGTGGAGAAGAAAGCCCATGAAGGCAAGATCGAAGACGTTGAAACAGTGGGCGGCGAGGAAGAACGTAAAACCGCTGACGTTATCGATTTGACCGAACTGCTCAAACGCAGCCTCGGCGGCAAGGCCCCGGCCAAGTCCAAGTCAAAACCGGCGGCCAAAGCGCCGGCGAAGCGGACGAAGAAGGCGTCTGGATGAGCAATAGCAAGCGAAATGAGGGCTGAAAATCAAAAGCCCCTCACCCTAGCCCTCCCGAAACGTCGGACCGCCCCGAGGGAGAGGGGACTGACCGTGGTGGATGCGTGAGGTACGCCGACGTGAAATACCGAGTCGTACTATAACTTCAAAGCCAACCAAAATCGGCTCCCTCTCCAGGGGGAGAGGGCTGGGGTGAGGGGCGAATCCAAAACAAATCCCAAGCCATGCGCCGCGTCTCACCACTCAATAGGCCGAGTGTCAGCTCGCCTGCTTTTGATCCTGGCCACCGGCGGTGTTGAAGGGATGAAGGCTGAAAATCAAAAGCCCCTCACCCTAGCCCTCTCCCCGAGGGAGAGGGGACTGACCGTGGTGGATGCGAGAGCTACACCGACCTGCGATACCGAGCCGAACGCAAAATTTGAAAAGCCCAAAGATCGGCCCCCTCTCCCTCGGGAGAGGGCTGGGGTGAGGGGAAAATCCACCACAAATCAAAAGCCAACCACCCGCTTCTAACCACTCAACAATGAGCGTTAGCTCGAGTGCTCTTGATCTTGCCTGACCAGCGACATCGGAAGGCTGAGCGGAGGGATTGATCCAGGCGTGGGAGCGCAGCGACCGTCTGGCGCAGCCAGACACAGCGGAAGTAGGTGCAGCGAAGCAAACCGTAGCCGCTGCGCCCGGATCGATCCCGCAGCG
>NZ_JBUDGD010000083.1:0-17308 GCF_055484735.1 Pseudomonas sp. 15C
CTCAACCGAGGCGCGCATTCTACAGCAGCCTCATTTGCTGTCAAGTGATTATTTTCAGAAGCTTTCGAAGATTTCTTCAACAACTTCAACCACTTGCGCCTCCGATCTCTCGTCAGCGGGAGGCGAATTCTACAGCGTTACACGCTGCTGTCAACACCTCTTTTTCAACTCCTTTCGAGCTTCGATGAACTGAAGCCACTTACCGCCGAAACCTACTTAACTCGTTGAATCTCAAGGAGTTTTCCGTTTCGACTGCGCCGGAAGTGGGGCGAATTATAGACACCTCAGATCTGCCGTCAACTGTTAATTTCGCTTTTTATTCAACTACTTGCAGACCGATCAAAAAACGATCAAAACCGATTCCTTCTATATAGCAGGAATCATCACAGCACTCCGGCCACCTTCAAATCAGCCACCGCACCCGCACCCAGGCCCAGCACTCGCTGCAGCACTTCAAGCGTATGCTCGCCCAATAACGGTGGCGCATGACGATACTCGACAGGCGTCTGCGACATACGGATAGGACTAGCCACCTGAGGCACCATCCCCGCCAACGCATGGGGTAGCTCGATCGCCAGTCCGCGTGCCTTTACCTGCGGATCCTCAAACACTTGCGACAGATCATTGATCGGCCCGCAGGGCACGCCGGCTTGCTCAAGCTGAGCAACCCACTCGGCGGTAGTTTTGAACACGGTCGCTTGGCGAATCAATGGAATCAGCACCGCTCGGTTAGCCACGCGCAATTTGTTGGTCGCAAAACGCGGATCATCTGCCCACTGCGGCTGTCCGGCCACGTCGGCAAACTTGCGGAACTGCCCGTCATTGCCGACGGTAAGAATGAAGTCGCCGTCAGCGGTAGGAAAATCCTGATAAGGCACGATATTCGGATGCGCGTTGCCCAGGCGCTTGGGCGCACTGCCCGTTGTCAGGTAGTTCATCGCCTGGTTCGCCAGACAAGCGACCTGAACATCCAGCAATGCCATGTCTATGTGCTGACCACCGCCGTCGTGATCCCGATGCGCCAGCGCCGCCAGAATCGCCACCGTCGAATACAGCCCGGTGAGAATGTCTGTCAGCGCCACACCGACTTTCACCGGCCCGGCGCCTTCATCCTCTTCAGGACGACCGGTCAGGCTCATCAGCCCGCCCAAGCCCTGAATCATGAAGTCGTAACCGGCGCGCCTGGCATAAGGGCCGGTCTGGCCAAACCCGGTGATCGAGCAGTAGATGAGGTTCGGATTGATCGCCCTCAACGACTCATAGTCAAGGCCATAGGCCGCCAGACCGCCGACCTTGAAGTTCTCGATCAGAATGTCGGACTTCGCCGCCAGCTCGCATACCAGCTTTTGCCCCTCGGCACGGGTGAAATCGATGGTTACCGATTGTTTGTTGCGGTTGGCGGACAGGTAATAAGCCGCTTCCGACGTATTCTCGCCGTAGGCGTCTTTAAGGAACGGCGGCCCCCAGGCGCGCGTGTCGTCGCCATTGCCCGGACGCTCGACCTTGATCACCTCGGCGCCAAGGTCGGCGAGAATCTGCCCGGCCCACGGCCCGGCCAGCACTCGCGACAAATCCAGTACCCGCAGATGTGACAGCGCGCCCATGGTCGCTCTCCTTTAATAGAACGCCTGCAGGCCGGTTTGCGCACGCCCGAGGATCAGCGCGTGAACGTCATGAGTACCTTCATAGGTGTTCACCACTTCCAGGTTGACCAAGTGGCGAGCGACGCCGAACTCATCGGAGATACCATTGCCGCCGAGCATGTCGCGAGCCATGCGAGCGATGTCCAGCGACTTGCCGCACGAATTGCGCTTCATGATCGAGGTGATCTCGACCGCCGCCGTGCCTTCATCCTTCATCCGCCCCAGACGCACACAACCTTGCAGAGCCAGGGTGATCTCGGTCTGCATGTCGGCAAGCTTCTTCTGTACCAGCTGGGTTGCGGCCAATGGGCGACCGAATTGCTGGCGATCCATAGTGTACTGGCGAGCGGTGTGCCAGCAGAATTCGGCAGCCCCCAGAGCACCCCAGGAAATGCCGTAACGCGCGGAGTTGAGGCAAGTGAACGGGCCTTTCAGACCGCGCACGTCCGGGAAGATGTTTTCTTCCGGCACGAACACGTTGTCCATGACGATCTCACCGGTGATCGATGCACGCAGCCCGACCTTGCCGTGAATCGCTGGAGCACTCAGGCCTTTCCAGCCTTTTTCCAGGACGAAGCCACGGATGTCGCCGGCATCGTCTTTCGCCCAGACCACGAACACGTCGGCGATCGGGCTGTTGGTGATCCACATTTTCGCGCCAGTCAGGCTATAGCCGCCGTCGACTTTACGCGCACGGGTGATCATCGCGCCGGGATCAGAGCCATGGTTCGGCTCGGTCAGACCAAAGCAGCCGATCCATTCCCCGGACGCCAGTTTCGGCAGGTACTTCTGTTTCTGGGCTTCGGTACCGAATTCGTTGATCGGCACCATCACCAATGAGGACTGCACACTCATCATCGAACGGTAGCCGGAGTCGACACGCTCCACTTCACGAGCAATCAAGCCGTAGCTGACGTAGTTCAGGCCGCTGCCACCGTACTGCTCGGGAATGGTTGCGCCCAACAAACCCACTTCGCCCATTTCGCGGAAAATCGCCGGGTCGGTTTTTTCATGGCGGAAAGCTTCAAGGACACGCGGCGCGAGACTTTGCTGAGCGAACTGCTCGGCGGTGTCGCGGATCATGCGCTCTTCTTCGGTGAGCTGTTGATCCAGCAGCAGGGGATCGATCCAGTTGAAACTAGCTTTACCGCCCATGAGTGTGTCCTCGCAAATCGACTGAATTAACGTGGCAATGATCCTAGGCGTGGTTCGTCGTCCCGGCAAACGAGGATTTCGCATCCTGTTGTGCTAATTTCTCACTCCGAAACGTCGCGAACAGCCTTTTGTGCGACGTATTAGTGAGGTTGGCGTACATGCGCAGGAAGATACCCAGCACCGCGGCTCTGATCAGCTTCGAAGCAGCCGCTCGCCATGAGAGCTTTACCCGGGCTGCGGAAGAACTTTCCCTCACTCAAGGCGCCATTTGCCGACAGATCGCCAGCCTCGAGGACTTCCTCAGCGTCGAACTGTTCCGACGCTCGCGGCGCGGAGTAAAACTGACCGAGGCGGGGCTTTCCTACAGTCGTCGGGTCGCGACGCAACTCGATGCCGTCGAGCGTGACACCCTGTCGGTCATGGGGCAGCAAGGCGCCAATGTGATCGAACTGGCGGTAGTGCCGACGTTCGGCACGCAATGGCTGTTGCCGCGCTTGAAGGATTTTCAACACAAGCACCCGCAGGTCACGGTCAACCTGACCAACCGTACCCGTCCGTTCCTGTTTGCCGATACGCAATTCGATGCGGCGATCTACTTCGGCGATGCTGATTGGTCCGGTACTGAATCCCACAGACTGATGGGCGAGAATCCGATGCCAGTGTGCAGCCCCGACCTCCTCGGCAACCGAACACATCTGAGCGCTGATGCCATCGCCCAATTGCCGTTGCTGCAACAGACCACCCGCCCCTACGCCTGGCGTCAGTGGTTCAACTCGCAACAGCTGAATATTTCCCGCGACATGACAGGCCCACGCTACGAGCTATTCTCAATGCTCGCACAAGCGGCTATGCACGACATGGGCATCGCGCTGATTCCACCCTTCCTGATTCAACGAGAGCTGGCGGAGAAACGTTTAGTGATCGCCAATCACCAGGCACTTTCCAGCATCAAGGCTTATTACCTGATGATTCCGGAGCGGAAGGTCGAATCGGCGTCACTTAAGGCATTTCGTGACTGGCTGTTACACCAAGCGCAGAGCTACAGCCTAGAAGAATAGCGGCTCTCAGCAATTGCTAACCCCGTAGTCAGGAAAATCAAAGCCCTACAGATATAAGTATTTGTCGCCATTTCAACGACTGTATCCGAAAGTCGTACAGACGTCCCACAAGCTCCGTAGGACGTGGCTTTGAGCCTTCATTGGCGACACATTGCTGCCTATTCACGTCACCTATCAGAAATTTTTCAATATTCAGCCAGAATCCTTGCAGGGCACGCCCTGCACGGGATTCAACTGGCCATCTGCGACATTCGGTCACGGGATGACTTGTAGTTAATTTTCCGTCACCCGTCATAATCCCTTGAAGGGCATAAAGTTCGCCTGCAAAATGCCGCGCCCCGCCCTGATTTGGCGGGATCGTGCTGATCGGCCGCCCCAGTCGCACCATCCGCAGTGCCTGGGTTTACTCAATAAGATCACGCAGGAGATTTGACGTGCACATTGGTGTTCCTCTCGAAACCCAGACCGGTGAAACACGGGTTGCTGCAACGCCGGAAACCATCAAGAAGCTGATCAGCCAAGGTCATAAGGTCACTGTGCAAAGCGGCGCCGGCATCAAAGCCAGCGTCGTCGACAGTGCCTATGAAGCGGCAGGCGCAACCATTGGCAGTGCCAATGATGCGTTTGGCGCCGAGCTGATTCTGAAAGTGGTCGCCCCGAGCGACGCCGAACTGACGCTGATCAAGCGTGGCACCGTGCTGGTTGGCATGCTCAACCCGTTCAACAACGAAACCATCGCCAAAATGGCCGAGTGCGGGATTACCGCATTCGCCCTGGAAGCGGCGCCGCGCACCTCACGCGCTCAGAGTCTCGATGTGTTGTCGTCGCAGGCGAACATTGCCGGCTACAAAGCGGTATTGCTGGCCGCTCACTACTATCCCCGCTTCATGCCGATGCTGATGACCGCAGCGGGCACCGTGAAAGCGGCGCGCGTGCTGATTCTCGGCGCTGGCGTGGCCGGGTTGCAGGCGATTGCCACGGCGAAACGTCTGGGTGCGGTGATCGAAGCGTCTGACGTGCGTCCGGCGGTAAAAGAGCAGATCGAATCCCTCGGCGCCAAGTTCGTTGACGTGCCTTACGAGACCGATGAAGAACGCGAATGCGCGGTCGGTGTCGGTGGTTATGCGCGGCCGATGCCGGCGAGCTGGATGCAGCGTCAGGCCCAGGCCGTGCATGAGCGCGCCAAACAAGCGGACATCGTCATCACCACCGCGCTGATTCCGGGCCGCAAGGCACCGACGTTGCTCAGCGCGGAAACCGTGGCGCAGATGAAACCGGGTTCGGTAGTCATCGATCTCGCCGCCGCTCAGGGTGGCAACTGCCCGCTGACCGTGGCCGATCAGGTCGTGGTTGAGAACGGCGTGACCATTGTCGGCCCGACCAATCTCGCCGGTGAAGTGGCTGCCGACGCCTCGGCACTGTACGCGCGCAACCTGCTGGACTTCCTCAAGCTGGTGTTCACCAAGGAAGGCCAGTTCGACGTCAACCTCGAAGACGACATCGTCGCCGCGTGCCTGATGTGCCGCGACGGCCAAGTCATCCGCAAAAACGCCTAAGCAGGGATTCAGACGATGGAAGAGCTTATCTCCCCCGGTATCTACAACCTGATCATCTTCGTGCTGGCGATTTATGTCGGTTACCACGTGGTCTGGAACGTTACGCCTGCACTGCACACGCCGTTGATGGCAGTCACCAACGCGATCTCGGCGATCGTCATCGTCGGCGCCATGCTCGCCGCCGCACTGACCGTCACCCCGCTGGGCAAAACCATGGGCACGCTGGCCGTGGCACTGGCGGCGGTCAACGTCTTCGGTGGCTTCCTGGTCACCCGTCGCATGCTTGAGATGTTCAAGAAGAAAGCCCCTAAAGCAAAAGAAGAGGCGCCGAAGTAATGAGCATGAATCTCGTGACGACGCTCTACCTGATCGCGTCGATCTGCTTTATCCAGGCCCTCAAAGGCCTGTCGCACCCGACCACTTCGCGGCGCGGCAACCTGTTCGGCATGCTCGGCATGGCGCTGGCAATCATCACCACGGTTGGCCTCATCTATAAGTTGGGCGCTGAGCTTGCCACTGCCGGCATCGGTTACGTGATCGTCGGTTTGCTGGTCGGCGGTACCGCCGGTTCGATCATGGCCAAACGCGTTGAAATGACCAAGATGCCGGAACTGGTGGCGTTCATGCACAGCATGATCGGCCTCGCGGCGGTATTCATTGCGATTGCCGCCGTGGTTGAGCCGCAGTCGCTGGGTATCGTCAAACAGTTGGGCGACTCGATTCCGGCAGGCAATCGTCTGGAGCTGTTCCTCGGTGCAGCCATCGGTGCGATCACCTTCTCCGGTTCGGTGATCGCCTTCGGCAAGCTCTCGGGCAAATACAAGTTCCGCCTGTTCCAGGGCGCACCGGTACAGTTCGCCGGTCAGCACAAGCTCAACGCCGTGTTGGGTCTGGCGACGCTGGCACTCGGCCTGACCTTCATGTTCACGGGCAACCTCACCGCGTTCGCGCTGATGCTGGCACTGGCGTTCGTGATGGGTGTGCTGATCATCATCCCGATCGGCGGCGCCGACATGCCGGTGGTGGTGTCGATGCTCAACAGTTATTCGGGCTGGGCAGCGGCGGGTATCGGTTTTTCGCTGAACAACTCGATGCTGATCATTGCCGGTTCCCTGGTGGGCTCGAGCGGGGCGATCCTCTCGTACATCATGTGCAAGGCGATGAACCGTTCCTTCTTTAATGTGCTGCTCGGCGGTTTCGGCAACACGGCGGATGCGGGCCCGGCCGGCGCCAAAGAAGCACGCCCGGTGAAATCCGGCTCGGCTGATGACGCCACTTTCCTGCTGACCAACGCCGATACCGTGATCATCGTTCCGGGCTATGGTCTGGCAGTAGCGCGGGCCCAGCATGCGCTGAAGGAGCTGACCGAGAAGCTGACTCACCGTGGCGTGACTGTGAAATACGCGATCCACCCGGTGGCCGGGCGGATGCCGGGGCATATGAACGTGCTGCTCGCCGAGGCCGAAGTGCCTTACGATCAGGTGTTCGAGATGGAGGACATTAACTCCGAGTTTGGTCAGGCCGACGTGGTACTGGTGCTCGGCGCGAACGACGTGGTCAACCCGGCCGCGAAGAACGATCCGAAATCGCCGATTGCCGGCATGCCGATTCTCGAGGCGTTCAAGGCCAAGACCATCATCGTCAACAAGCGCTCGATGGCCAGCGGCTACGCCGGTCTGGACAACGAACTGTTCTATCTGGACAAGACCATGATGGTTTTCGGCGATGCGAAGAAAGTCATCGAAGACATGGTCAAAGCGGTCGAGTAATCCACCGCTTCAACAGCGAACGCCCCGACTTGTCGGGGCGTTTTTGTTTGCGCGAAACACCGGACAATTTGCCGCGTTGTTGCAGATCCGGTAACGGTGTTTTACTTGAAACCCGCGAAATAGACGCCTCGTTTGCGACCTTGGTAGCGGGACAGGCGCCCGTCAAATTCACTAGACTGCGCATCCTGCTACTCGTTGCCCGAGATAATAATCCATGTACCGTGACCGTATTCGCCTGCCTTCGTTGTTGGATAAAGTGATGAGCGCTGCCGACGCCGCTGCTCTGATTGAGGACGGCATGACCGTCGGCATGAGCGGCTTCACCCGCGCCGGCGAAGCCAAGGCCGTTCCTCACGCACTGGCCGAGCGGGCCAAGGTCACGCCGCTGCAGATCACCTTGATGACCGGCGCCAGCCTGGGCAACGACCTCGACAAGCAACTGACCGAAGCCGGCGTGCTGTCGCGGCGCATGCCGTTCCAGGTCGACAGCACCTTGCGCAAGGCGATCAATGCCGGCCAGGTGATGTTCATCGATCAGCACCTGTCGGAAACCGTCGAGCAATTGCGCAATCAGCAACTGAAGCTGCCGGACATCGCGGTAATCGAAGCCGTGGCCATCACCGAACAGGGGCACATCGTGCCGACCACTTCGGTCGGCAACTCGGCGAGCTTCGCAATTTTCGCCAAACAAGTGATCGTTGAGATCAACCTGGCGCACAACGCCAACCTCGAAGGTCTGCACGACATCTATATCCCGACCTACCGTCCGACTCGCACGCCGATTCCACTGGTAAAGGTTGACGACCGCATCGGTAGCACGGCGATTCCGATCCCACCGGAGAAAATCGTCGCCATCGTCATCACCCAGCAGTCGGATTCGCCGTCGACGGTATCCACACCCGACGTTGATACCAACGCCATTGCTGAACACCTGATCACCTTCTTCAAACAGGAAGTCGACGCCGGTCGCATGACCAACAAGCTCGGCCCGCTGCAGGCCGGGATCGGTAATATCGCCAACGCGGTGATGTGCGGCCTGATCGACTCGCCTTTCGAAGATCTGACCATGTACTCCGAGGTGCTGCAGGACTCGACCTTCGACCTGATCGATGCCGGCAAGCTGAGCTTCGCCTCGGGCAGTTCGATTACCCTGTCAGAGCGCCGTAACAGCGATGTGTTCGGCAATCTGGAAAAGTACAAGGACAAGCTGATCCTGCGTCCGCAGGAGATCTCCAACCACCCGGAAGTGGTGCGGCGTCTGGGCATCATCGGTATCAACACGGCGCTGGAGTTCGATATCTACGGCAACGTCAACTCCACCCACGTCTGCGGCACACGGATGATGAACGGCATCGGCGGCTCCGGCGACTTCGCGCGTAACGCGCATCTGGCGGTGTTCGTGACCAAATCGATCGCCAAGGGCGGCGCGATTTCCAGCGTGGTGCCGATGGTCAGCCACGTCGATCACACCGAGCATGACGTCGACATTCTGGTCACTGAGATTGGCCTGGCGGATCTGCGCGGTCTTGCACCCCGTGAACGCGCGCGCGTGATCATCGATAACTGTGTGCACCCGGACTTCCGCCCGGCGCTGAACGATTATTTCACCGCCGCCTGTGCAATCGGCGGTCACACCCCGCACATCCTGCGTGAAGCCCTGAGCTGGCACATGAATCTGGAAGAAACCGGGCGCATGCTCGCGGTGTAATCACACAGATGCTCGCTGGTGCAAACACAGTTTGCGCCAGCCGAGATTGGCAAACCCTCTGCTACTGTCAAAAACTGTACTGCTGTACTGGTGTTTTCCGACAGTAATCTCCTAAACCACCCGTGCAATCGAGCCATAACGCACCACATTAGTGCAGACAGGTACAGTTTGCTCGATTTTGACCCGTACACCCTCTATAAACAGTTAACTGGTCACTCACAATACAGTGCAACTGTATCTAGAGAGCCTAGGCAAACGAGAGGATCATGGGCACCAGTCAAACCACTACCTGATCCCGCCACAAGCGGAAGGATGTCAACCATGGAACGTACACTCAGTTCCGAACTGTTCTTCGAAGACAAAGCTGTAAACACCCAGGCTTCCCTGCCTCTGCGCGTTATCGCCAACCTGATGTTGTGGCAGCGCCGCATCTCCAGCCGCCATCAACTGGCTCGTCTGGATTCGCGTCTGCTGGCCGACGCCGGTATCAGCGAAGCACAACGCTACGAAGAGCTGAGCAAGCCGTTCTGGCGCTAAGCAGCGTCGCTGGCTCTGGTCGCCAAGACCCACCGCCAGCAACCCGAATTGAACAAGCAGAACCCGTCGTGGGAAACCACGACGGGTTTTGTCGTTTCAGCGCTCAAAAAACCTCCGGACTGATGTTTTCTGGTTGAATCAGTACAATTCTCAAAAAACTTATATTCAACGGTACAGTTGCGCGTATCGATAGACGCAGCGGTGGCCATCACTGGGCGAATCCCGTGCGGCAGCCTAATATCCACACAGAACGTGGCGAACGTTAAGCATCTGGCGTCTGACTCCTCAGATACCGAGCCACCTCTCACTACGGTTTATCCAAAGGAGTTCTACATGACCCGTCTTCGTCTGCTCAGCGCCGCAGCCCTGCTGGCCGTAGCTGCCAACGCCAGCGCCACCAGCTTCATCGTGACCACCGACTCCCTCGTCGGTGCTCTCAAAGCGTCCTCGGACGCGACCTCCGACGTCACCTCTTCCTTCCGTGACGACAAGATCGTTCTCGCCGCTCGCGATGACGCGGCAAGCTTCGTTGCCAGCCAGGGCGATATCCGCGGGGTGAAACTGGAAAGCGCGCTGGATCACATCCGTCATCAGGCGCCGCAGCTGGAAGCGAGCGATGCGCAACTGGCCCAGGCCATCCTGACGCTGTAAACGCCTCAAGCATTGCGGGACACGCCAGCCGTGTCCCGATGTTTCAACGCTGGCTCTGGCCCGGGCTTTTGCGCTAGCCTTCAGGCTCGTTAACAGTTGTCGAGTCCCATGCGCTTTCTTTCCAATCCGCTCATCTGCTCTGCTTTTTTAACCGCCTGCTGGGCGACATCGGCCGGCGCCTTCGACGCGTTCAATGCCTCTACCCAAGGCACCGTTGTCAGCGCTTACGCGACCAGCATGGTGTCTTCCGCGCCGTTCGACCGTAAACTGCTGCTCGCCGCTCACGATGACGCGGCAGCCTTCGTTGCCAGTGATGGTGAATGGCGAGGCGCCCGGCTGGAATCCGCGCTGCATTACCTGCGCAAAAACCGGCCAAAACTTCATGCCAGCGACCTTGAACTGGCGGAAGCAATTCTCGTCCAATAGTTATCTTGTCCCTTTCGGAGTCGTTCCATGCGTAGCCCGCTGATTGCTGCCGCCCTTGGCCTGTTTTTGTTAGCCGACGTGGCTCAGGCGCACACCCTGGTAGCCACCAGTAACATCATTGTCCGTGCCTCCCAGCGCACCATTGATTTCACCTCCGATACCACGACCTCGATTCGCGATTCGAAAATCATCCGCGAAGCCCATGACGACGCCGCCAGTTTCGTCGCCACCAACGGGAATATCCGTGGCGCGCACCTGGAAGCTGCCATTAATACCTTGCGCACGCGCGTGCCGGAAGCGCGCGACGCCAGTGATCAGGTGCTCGCTGAAGCCATCCTCGCACTGTGAAGTCCGTTGGCGCCTGGCTGCTGGCCGGGGCGTTGTTGCTGATCGGCAACAGCGCTCACGCCAGCCTGCAATTACGGCTCAAGACCGACGGTTTGAGCCCCGCCGAACAACAGGCCAGCCAGGCGCTGATCGATGAGGCCATGCACAAGTTGCCGCCGAGTTTCATCGAGCGGCTGGATCGGCGTATCGACGTTGGCTGGACCGACGACATGCCCGCCAACGCCTACGGCCAAGCCACGCTGGTGGCTGAGCTCGATCTGAATCGAAGACTGCTCTCCGGGCTGACGGACGGCAGCGCCGCCAAAGAAAAAACCAATCGCCCCCATGGCACTGTGCGTCAGGAACTGCTGGCCACTGTGCTGCATGAAATCACCCACATCTATGACCGCGCCCGCCTCTGGCCGGATGCCGAGCGCACGCTGATCCAGCGCTGCACCCGGCGCTTCGACAGTGCCGGGCTGATCGGCATCCCGGATGAGTGTCGCGGACAGAATGGCCGGCGCTTCACCCTAAGTGATGATCCGCGGCTGCTTGATCTGGCCGGCTGGCAGCAATACGTCGGCCGCCGGGGGGAGCGCGAGCAACATAACCGGCAGATCGCCCGCAGCCCTGATCTCTACGAAGTATCGAGCCCCAAGGAATTCGTCGCGGTCAACATGGAGTATTTCCTCCTCGACCCGAGTTACGCCTGCCGCCGACCGGCGCTGTACCGCTATTACCGCGACCACTTCGGCTGGGCGCCGGAGGCCAAAGACACCTGCAGCAAAACCTTCGCCTTTCTCAATGCCGGCAACGACTTTGCCAAGCAACCCTTGGGGCAGGTCGATCCGGAACGGGTTTACGCCGTCGATTACCTGCTGGCCGAGGCCAATCAGAACTGGGTCAGCCGCTGGGGCCACAGTATGTTGCGTCTGGTCATCTGTGCACCGGGCCGCCCGCGCGGGCCGGATTGCCGCCTCGATCTGGACCAGCATCTGGTGCTGTCGTACCGCGCCTTCGTCGGCGATGTGCAACTGTCGAGCTGGGACGGACTGGTCGGCAAATACCCGTCGCGGCTGTTCGTATTGCCTCTGGCACAAGTGATCGACGAATACACCAAGACCGAATTGCGCAGCCTTGCTTCGGTGCCGCTGAAGCTGTCCCGTAAGGAAATCGAAGGCGTGGTCGAACACGCTGCCGAAATGCACTGGAGCTATGACGGCAACTACTTCTTCCTGTCCAACAACTGCGCGGTTGAAGGCCTGAAGTTGCTGCGCAGTGGCAGTAACAACGCGCAACTGGTCGGTCTCGACAGCATCATGCCCAACGGTTTGCTGGAAGTGCTCAAGGGCCGAGATCTGGCTGATACCAGCGTACTCGATGATCCGAAAGAGGCGTTGCGCCTGGGCTATCGTTTCGACTCGTTCCGTGACCGCTACCAGGCCATGTTCGACGTGTTGAAGAAGCAGTTGCCGATCAAACAGAACACCGTTGAAGAATGGCTATCGCTGTCCGCCGAAAAGCGTCGCGAGTGGTTCGAGCGTGCCGACTTGCGCACCAGTGCGGCGTTGCTGCTGCTCGAACAGGCGAGTTTCCGTCGTCAGTTGTTGCTGGCGCAGGACGAGGTCAAGCAGCGTTACCTCGGCGCCCGCGAGCTGGAAAACGGCGGCATGGACAAGGCCAACGCTACCCTGCAGGAAATTCTCGCCAACAGCGGCTTCCTCAGTCGGCCGGCGGAATTGCTCGATGCCAAGGGTTACGGCCTGCCGCAGCCGAGCGAGTTCGGCCAGCTCGAAGCGGAAAGCAGTCAGCGGCAGAAAAAGCTGCTGGCCCTCTCTGGCGATCTGGATACGGAGGTGCGCAAGTTGCTGGAGCCCAAGCGCGCCGCGGAAATCGCCGCCAGCGAAGCCAACGTAAAGCAGATCGGCGAGCATCTGCGCAAACTGCACAAGGCTTCGGGCGGGCTTGAACTGCCCTGAAAACAAAAAGGCTTCAGAACACTGTTCTGAAGCCTTTTTTATAAAGTCATCGCTTGCGCTGATCTTGCGCGTCAGACACGAGCCTTGCGCACACCTTCGGACAGCGCAGCGCACAGGCTCAACACACCGTCGACAGCCTGCGCAGGCGTATCGGCACTGGCGATGTGATCAATCAGCGCCGACCCCACCACCACACCATCGGCCAGCCGCGCGATCGCCGCTGCCTGCTCCGGCGTACGGATACCGAAACCGATGCTGATCGGCAAGTCGGTGTGGCGACGCAGACGGACCACAGCTTCTTCGACGTGCTCCAGCGTCGCCGCGCCAGCACCGGTCACACCCGCGACCGACACGTAATAGACAAAACCGGAACTGCCATTGAGGACCTTCGGCAGACGCGCATCGTCGGTGGTCGGCGTGGTCAGACGAATGAAGTCCAGACCGGCGGCCTGAGCCGGGTCGCACAGTTCAGCGTTGTGCTCAGGCGGCATGTCGACCACGATCAGGCCGTCGACACCGGCATCTTTGGCTTCGGCAATGAAGCGCTCGACGCCAAACTTGTGGATCGGGTTGAAATAGCCCATCAGCACCAGCGGCGTGTCGCTGTTGCCTTCGCGAAATTCACGAACCATCTGCAGGGTTTTCGCCAGATTCTGCTGGGCGCCCAAGGCACGAATGTTGGCCAGCTGAATCGCCGGTCCATCGGCCATCGGGTCAGTGAACGGCATGCCCAGCTCGATCACATCGGCACCCGCACCGGGCAAGCCTTTGAGGATCGCCAGCGAAGTGTCGTAATCAGGATCACCGGCCGTGACGAAGGTCACCAGCGCGGCGCGATTCTGTTCCTTGAGGGCGGCAAAACGGGTTTGCAGGCGGCTCATCAGTGTTTCTCCTGCTTGGAAGTTTCCATGTGGTGCATGACGGTCTGCATGTCCTTGTCGCCGCGACCCGACAGGTTGACCACCATCAGATGATCCTTTGGCAGTTTCGGTGCGCGTTTGAATACTTCAGCCAGAGCGTGTGCGCTTTCCAGCGCAGGAATGATCCCTTCCAGACGGCAGCACTTATGGAACGCCTCAAGGGCTTCGTCGTCGGTGACCGAGGTGTACTGGACGCGGCCAATGTCATGCAACCAGGCGTGTTCCGGGCCGATGCCTGGGTAGTCGAGGCCGGCGGAAATCGAGTGCGCGTCGATGATCTGGCCATCGTCGTCCTGCAGCAGGAAGGTCCGGTTGCCATGCAATACACCCGGAACGCCGCCATTGAGGCTCGCCGCGTGCTTGCCGGTCTCAATGCCGTAACCTGCGGCTTCCACGCCGATGATCTCGACGCTTTTGTCGTCGAGGAACGGGTGGAACAGGCCCATGGCGTTGGAGCCACCACCAATGCACGCCACAAGGCTGTCCGGAAGACGACCTTCCTGGGCCTGCAATTGATCGCGGGTTTCCTTACCGATCACCGCCTGGAAATCCCGAACCATCGCCGGATACGGGTGCGGGCCGGCCACGGTGCCGATCAGGTAGAAAGTGCTGTCGACGTTGGTCACCCAGTCACGCAAGGCTTCGTTCATCGCATCTTTCAGCGTGCCGGTGCCGGCAACCACCGGAATCACTTCAGCGCCGAGCAGTTTCATGCGGAACACGTTGGCCTGCTGACGTTCGATGTCAGTGGTGCCCATGTAGATCACGCAATCCAGACCGAAACGTGCAGCAACAGTGGCGGTTGCCACGCCGTGCATGCCAGCGCCGGTTTCGGCGATGATGCGTTTTTTGCCCATGCGCCGCGCCAGCAGGATCTGGCCGATGCAGTTGTTGATCTTGTGCGCGCCGGTATGGTTCAGCTCTTCGCGCTTGAGGTAGATCTTGGCGCCGCCGCAGAACTCGGTCAGGCGTTCGGCGTAATACAGCGGGCTCGGACGTCCGACATAGTCACGCTGGAAGTAGGCCAATTGCTCTTTGAACGCAGGATCTTCCTTGGCCGCTTCGTATTCGCGCGCCAGATCGAGGATCAGCGGCATCAGGGTTTCGGCGACATAGCGGCCACCGAACGCACCGAACAGGCCGTTATCGTCCGGGCCGTTGCGCAGGTTGGAAGTGTGCGAAGTCTGGGTCATGGTGTGCTCCAGGTGAATTCGGGTCAAAAGACAATGACCACCACTCTACCCCTGACCTTCTACGCTGAAAACCGATAAGATCGCCGCAACCTGTCAGGAAAACTCACAGATACCATGAGCCAGGATCTTCCTCCCCTGAATGCCTTGCGCGCATTCGAAGCGACTGCCCGATTGAACAGCGTCAGCCAAGCCGCGGAACTGTTGCACGTGACTCACGGTGCGGTCAGCCGGCAACTGAAAGTGCTTGAAGAACACCTGGGCGTGAGTCTGTTCGTCAAGGATGGGCGCGGCTTGAAACTCACAGATGCCGGCGTGCGGTTGCGTGATGCCAGTGGCGAGGCGTTCGATCGTTTGCGCAGCGTGTGTGCGGAACTGAGCCAAAGCAGCGTCGATGCGCCGTTTGTGCTGGGTTGCTCGGGGAGCTTGCTGGCGCGCTGGTTCATTCCACGCCTGGGACGATTGAACGCCGATCTGCCGGATTTGCGTCTGCATTTGTCTGCCGGTGAGGGCGACCTCGATCCGCGCCGCCCGGGGCTGGATGCATTATTGCTGTTCGCCGAGCCACCGTGGCCGGCGGACATGCAGGTCTACGAACTGGCCGCCGAGCGCATCGGGCCGGTGATGAGCCCGCTGTTTGCAGGCTATCAAACCTTACAAGCCGCGCCTGCTCAAGCGTTGCTTGAGGAGCCCTTGCTGCATACGACCTCGCGTCCACAAGCGTGGCCAAGCTGGGCGCAGCAGAACGACCTCGACACCAGAGCGCTGAAGCTCGGGCAAGGTTTTGAGCATTTATATTATCTGCTGGAGGCTGCGGTGGCGGGGCTTGGCGTGGCAATCGCGCCGGAGCCGCTGGTGACAGAGGACTTGAAGGCCGGTCGCCTGGTTGCGCCCTGGGGCTTTTGCGAAACCCCGGCGCAACTGGCGTTGTGGCTACCCAAGCGCGCCGCTGACGGACGCGCTCGGCAACTGGCGCAGTGGTTGAAAAACGAACTGCGCCAGACCGATCACTCGCCGCGCTTGAACAGAAAATAAGCGGCAAGCAGGCCGATGGCACCGACTGCAACGCCGGCCGTGGTCCATGGGTGTTCCTGGGCGTAATCGCGAGTGGCAATGCCGGTTTCGCGGGTTTTCACTTTGACTTCTTCGTAAGCATCGCTGAGCAGGTGACGCGAGTGCTTCAGCGCACTTTCAGCATTGCTTTTCAACGCCTTGAGGGTCTTGCGCGACTCGTCCGAAGCATCGTCTTTAAGGCTTTCCAACGATTTGAGCAGACTCTCGATTTCCGCTTCCATGCTTTGCAACGAGGCTTTGCGTAACGAGGTGTTGGCCATGGTGGCTCTCCTGCATTGGTGATGAGTGGCGTGTGTTGGTTGGGACTTCAGCGCTTCGAGAAAGTGCAGAAATTCTGAACTTCGGCAGCGCAGCGCCACCGAAATCAACAGAGCGAATCGCTGCTAATCTCAATTCCACACGCCTTCCATCCCAAGGAGTTCGTTATGAGTGACCACCACACCTACAAGAAAGTCGAACTGGTCGGTTCGTCCACTACCAGCATCGAAGATGCCATCAACAACGCGCTGGCAGAAGCCAACAAAACCCTGCGTAATCTGGAGTGGTTCGAAGTCACCGAAACCCGCGGCCACATCGAAAACGGCCAGGTCGCGCATTTTCAAGTAACACTCAAGGTCGGTTTCAAGATTGCCAGCAGCTGAGTTTGGTCTAGTCTTCTGAACTTGCGCGCTGGCCGAGTGCCATAGGAATGGCAATGCGCTACAGGGTGGTCGCATCGAGCGAACGGCTCGGTGCCCGCCTCTTTCAATCCGACCAGGGAGTGCGACCGATGAAGAAGTTCATGTTGGCAGTAGGTTTGTTGAGCCTTGCGGGTGGTGCGTTCGCAGCCGGCAAGCCATGTGAAGAGCTGAAAAGCGAAATCGCGGCGAAGCTCGACGCCAAGGGCGTTTCCGGGTATTCGCTGGAAGTTGTCGATAAGGGCGCCGATGGCGGCCAAGTCGTCGGCACCTGCGAAGGCGGGACCAAGGAAATCGTCTACAAGCGCGGTTGATCGCGCCTGAAATGCAAAAGCCGACGTGGATGCGTCGGCTTTTTTGTGTCCGGTATTCAGCATTTGATAACGACTGAGACCGCCCCCTCACCCCAGCCCTCTCCCCCAAGGGGCGAGGGGGAAAGGGAGCAGATTGCGGGCTGTGCAAATCCTGAGTTCGACTGGATATCTCAGCTCGGCGTATTTCGAACATTCACCCCGGTCAGCCCCCTCTCCCTCCGGGAGTGTATATACCGGAGACATGGTAGACACATGTTCGGAGACATGGTGGACGGTTTTAGATCTTCTTACCTGCCGTCACGATCTGCAAGTTCAAGTCGATTC
>NZ_JBUDGD010000084.1:0-16997 GCF_055484735.1 Pseudomonas sp. 15C
TGGCTGCGCCAGACGGTCGCTGCGCTCCCACGCCCGGATCAATCCCTCCACTCAGCCTTCCGATGTCGCCGGTGAGTCAAAAGCAAGATCAAGAGCACTTGAGCTAACGCTCAATGTTGAATGGTTAGAAGCGGGTGGTTGGTTTGGGATTTGTGGTGGATTCGCCCCTCATCGGAACGCCGCCCGCCCAGCCCTCTCCCGGAGGGAGAGGGAGCCGATCTATGTTGGCTTCGAAATCGCGTACGGCTCGATATCCCGAGTCGGCGTAGTTCTCGCATCCCCCACGATCAGTCCCCTCTCCCTACGGGCGGTCCGACGTTTCGGGAGGGCTAGGGTGAGGGGTGGTTGTTACGAAGCGCTGAAGACCTTCAGCGGCAAAGGCATCGTCACGTATCGGCAAACCGTTCGGCGTTCGACGCAATTCTTCAGGTGCCGAGTCAGGGCGTGCAGGTATACTGCGCGCCTTCGCGGCTCACTGATCGGGCCCGACTTTTGCTTTGCGGAGCTTTTATGACTTCCCCGACCCTGCCGCCGGTTGACGACGCTGTGAGCGCTGTCCCGGTTGAATTGGCCGATGCCAACGACACCAAAGCTGAGATTCCGGCGTTCAAATTCCCGTTCAAGCCGGGTGACCTGGCCGCTGCCAAAGGCTCGAATCAGCCGTGGTACAAGAACGGCGCCAGGAACGGCCACACCAAAACCCCGGGCATGGCGCCGCCGGGTACGCGTCGTTCGATGGGCAAGCGCTGAGTTTTATTCGCGCCTTGTTTCATGAATTCGCAAGCGGCGGCAGGTTGGCGATTGAGGTCGCTTGCTCTGCCGTCATCGCCAGCAGGCTGGCTCTTACACAAGGTCCGCGTCGTTACGCAAACCCCCCTGTGGGAGCTAGCCTGCTAGCGATTGCGCCGTTAGATTCGATGCAAAATCCAGATCAAGCCGCCCGCAATGATATAAACGCATAGGTCTGCGCCGGCTCGGCCACCACCTGCGCCCCAGCCGCCACGACTTGCCCGGCAACATCTTCGCCTGACAGATGAAACAGCCACTCACTCGGCGCATTCGTCGAGAGCTGCTCGCTCACCTGATCCATCACCGCAGCAAACGCACTCATATTCGGCAGATACGCAGTAAACCCGTCGCCCTTCAGCGCCGTGGTGCGAATCCCGAGCAATGCGCAGATCGCATCCTTGGTTTGAATGTCATCGCGATCGGCCTGACGCGAGCGCTGGATCAACTCGATCAGTTCCTGATCAACCAATTCGCCCCCGGCAATCAACAAGGGTCCCTGCTCCCAGGATTCTGGCGGGCAATCCTTGGCCGCTGGGTTGAGCGGGATGTGCGGATTGATTTCCGCGGGATAGATGCGGCACACCAACGGTCGCCGCTCATAGATCCGGCAGAGCCTGTCTTCGTCAAGATTCCGGCAGGGGCCGACGTTGTAGGCGGCGAAGGTGATCGCCACATGGGCATCGGTGCTGCCGCTGCGAACCCGCACTGAACGGCGTTCGGCGTGCTCACGTTGCTGCGCCGGCAACCCGAGGCCGTTACCGAGAAAGGCCTCGACCAGCACGATCACCTGACCACCGTCGGCTGCCCACATGCGCGCCTCGGCCAGGGTCAGCGGGACGTGGTGGTCGGTGCAGCATTTACCGCAGCCTACGCAGGAAAACGTCGTATTCATTGAGCGATCTGTCTTCAATCAGGGTGTGAACCGGCGGCGGAAAACCACCGTACAGGCCTGCATCGAAGCAAGTTGTGCGCCACTCAGCGGTTTTTGGCGGTCGGGCGGATCGAGTCCCACTCGGTGACAAATGCGCTTTTCGCGGATTTGCTGTACAGGCACAGCTCAGTGCCTTGCTGGCCTTTCATGTGTTTTTGCGGGTATTGGCCTTGAAGGAGCACGGCGGTGTAGCCGACGCGGTCGTCGAATTGCGCCGGGGTGCCGACCGGTTTGGCGTTTTTCAGGCCGCTGGCCTTGGTGCAACTGGCGAGCACGGTTTTGTCGTAGGCGGCCCAAGCGTCGGGGCTGGAGGCGTGTGCCTGGGAGGCGAGGGCGGTGAGGCAGAGCAGGCTGGCGGTGAGGGCTTTCATGGTGAGGCATCCTTGTTATTGGCCAAGGTTGGAGTATGCCTGAGGGTTAGAAGTTGCCGGTGCCGGCCTTATCGCGAGCAGGCCCACTCCTACAGTTTGGAATGTATTTCAACAGCGAGCCTGCTCGCGAAAGCGGTGGGTCAGTCCGGCACCAACTCCCGGCGAACCACATACATCCCGGCACTTTCATACAACCGCTGCGCCCGCAGATTGCTTTCCAGTACCTTCAAATCAACAAAACCTTCGCGCCGCTGCTGAAACACCTTGAACGCATTGAGCAACAACGCCCGGCCCAGTCCACGTCCCTGGAGCCGCGGATGCACCACCAGATTCTTGATATACGAACTGGTCCAGCACTGCGCCACACCCACCACGCCGTCGGCATCGTTGGCGACAAAGCACAGCGCCGGATCGTATTCGGGGTCGCTTTCGAACCGTTGCTGCCAAACCTCAAGCGCCGGCACCCGGCCACCGCCCTCGCGGTAGCCGAGCTGCATCAGCGCGTGCACGGCGGCTGCGGATTGCGCACGATAAGTGCTGACTTCAACACCGTGCGGCCAACGAATGTCCGGTAGATCTGCGTGCAGATCGCGGCGCATCAAGAAGCAGAATCTCTCAGCCAAGACTCAATGGCCCTGGGCCGCGACATGTTTGGCCGCTTCGATCAGGCAATGGGTCAGTTCCGGCGAGGAGAATTTGGTCAGCACGCCATTGGCCCCGGCCAGTCGGGCTTTCTCGCTGTTCATCGCACTGTCGAGCGAGGTGTGCAGCAGCACGTACAAGTGGGCGAAGTCCGGGGTCTCGCGCAAGGTGCGGGTGAAGGCGTAGCCGTCCATCTCGGACATTTCGATGTCGGAAACAATCAGGTTGATCTGTTGCGCGGTGCCTTGCAGGTCGAGCAGGCAGTCGATGGCCTCCTTGGCGCTGCGTGCGGTGTGGCATTGCAGGCCGAGGTTGCGCAGGGTGTGCACCGATTGCTGCAGCGCCACCTGACTGTCGTCGACCACCAGAATCCGCGCGTTGCCGAGCACTTCTGCGTCTTCCATGGTCAGGTCGGTAGGGGCCATTTCGATCTGAGCCGGGGCGATGCTGTGGATAACTTTTTCGATATCCAGCACCTGCACCAAAGTCCCGTCAACAGAGGTCACGCCAGTGATGTAAGCGCGCGAACCGCCGGAGCCGAACGGCGGCGGTTTGATGTCAGTGGTCAGGCAATGAACGATCTTGCTCACCGCCTGAACGTGCAGACCCTGCTTCGAACGGCTGACATCGGTGACGATCAGGCAGCCGCCGTTCGGGTCTTCCAGCGGCCGCTCGCCGATGGCCCGGCTAAGATCAATGACCGACAGCGAGGCACCGCGCAAGGTGGCGATGCCTTTGACGTGCGGGTGCGACTCCGGCAGCTTGGTCAGCGGCGGGCAGGGGATGATTTCGCTGACTTTCAGCAGGTTGATCGCCATCAGCTTGCCGCTGCGCAAGGTAAACAGAAGAAGCGAAAGTGAATCTGCGCGGGCTTTTGTCGAGGACATTTGGACCTTCTGTGGAGAAAGGTGATGGGCGAGGTGGGAGTCGCCAGAAACCATTGATGCCGGGTTATCGGCTTGATTGGGGTGGGCTTTAGGTGGTTGTCGGCTGGCTTGCAGATCAAGAGCCCCTCACCCCAGCCCTCTCCCGGAGGGAGAGGGAGCCGACCGGGTTGTATTGCGTTATATATCGACCTGAAAAAACGCGTCGATTATGGATTCGGCAGAGCAGGTTCAGGTCGGTGAATTACTACAATACCCCCCAATCGGCCCCCTCTCCCTCCGGGAGAGGGCTGGGGTGAGGGTGCTTTTAGCTCTTTATCCCCAACCTTTTGGCCATGCGCCCAAGGTTGGCCCTGTCCAGCCCCAACTCCCGCGCCGCACTCGCCCAGTTATCCTGATTGCGCTCCAGCGCCGCGCTGATCAACTGGCGCTGAAACTGCTCGGTTGCACTGCGCAGATCGCCGCTGATCGAAGGCAATTCCCGCACACTGGCCTCCCTCTCAATCGGGTTATCCACAACCTCGCGCGGTAAATCCAGATCCGCCGCACTCAGGCTGAGAATCTTCGGCCGTACTTTGCAGTTGCCCAACGCCTTCAGCGCGCTGCGGCCGATCAGATGTTCCAGCTCGCGCACATTGCCCGGCCAAGTGTAGGCGAGCAGCGCTTCCTGGGCGTCGCTGTTCAGGCGCAGGCTGTTGAGGCCCATGCGCGAGCGGTTCTGCTCCAGGAAAAAACCGCTGAGCAGCAGCACGTCGCGCCCGCGATCGCGCAGCGCCGGGACCCGCAGCGGGTAGACGCTGAGGCGATGATAGAAGTCGGCACGGTAACGGCCGCTGCGCACTTCTTCGGCGAGGTCGCGGTTGGTCGCGGCAATCAGGCGCACGTCGACCTGATGCTCCTTGTCCGAGCCCAGGCGCTGCAACTGCCCGCTCTGCAACACGCGCAGCAATTTCGCCTGCACGGTCAGTGACAGTTCGCCGACCTCATCGAGAAACAGCGTGCCGCCATTGGCCAGTTCGAACTTGCCGCGGCGGTCGCTGGTGGCGCCGGTGAAGGCGCCGCGGACGTGGCCGAACAGCTCGCTTTCGACCAGCGTATCCGGCAGCGCGGCGCAGTTGAGGCTGATGATCGGTTTGTCGGCACGCGCCGAGGCGGAGTGAATCGCTTGGGCAACCAGTTCTTTGCCGACCCCGGTTTCGCCGGTGATCAACACCGTCAGATCGCTGCCGCCGACCAGATTGATCTCCTCGACCAGGCGTTTATGCGCTTTGCTTTGGCCGATCATTTCGCGCTGCTGTTGGCCGCTGGCCTGACGATAGACCTCGGCGCGCTGATGCTCGTCTTCGGCGCGGCTGGCCAGCCGTTCGATGCGTTCGGCGGCGTTGACCGTAGCTGCGGCAAGGCTGGCGAAGGCTTGCAGAGCATCCAGTTCGATCGGCTCGAAACGTTCAGGATCGAGCGCGTCGAGGGTGATCAGGCCCCACAGTTTTTCATCGACGAATAAAGGGCAGCCGAGGCAGTCGTGGACTTCCAGATGATCGTCGAGGCCGTCGACCAGACCGTCGTAGGGATCAGGCAGATCGCTGTCGGCGGCGAAGCGCGTCGGCCCGGCACCGGCCAGCAGAATTTCGAAACGCGGATGTTCGCTGACCTTGAAGCGGCGCCCGAGGGTGTCGGTGCTCAAGCCGTCGACGGCCAGCGGCACCAGCGATTCGCCATCCAGGCGCAACAGCGCGGCGGCGTCGCAGGGCAACAGGGCGCGCATGGCTTCGAGCAGGCGCCGATAGCGCTCACCCTCGGGCAGTTCGCGCGACAGGTCGGAAACCAGAGGTAGCAGGGCAGTGAGCAGCGATTTGGCAATCATGGCGTGTAGTCAAATAGACCTGATGTAGTCGCTAAGACTATAAGCCGGCTTGGGTCGTTATGACTACATAGAAAGCAAGCGATTGATTTATAAGATAAAAACAAGTGGCACGAATACTGATACTCCAAAGATAACTTTCAATAAGGCTCAGGAGTCACCCTCATGCTAAGCGCTCAGGATCGTGCCATCGTCAAATCCACCGTGCCTCTGCTGGAAAGCGGCGGCGAAGCGTTGATCACGCATTTCTATCGGATGATGCTCTGCGAGTATCCCGAAGTGCGTCCGCTGTTCAACCAGGCCCACCAGGCCAGCGGCGACCAGCCGCGCGCATTGGCTAACGGGGTATTGATGTATGCCCGCCATATCGATCAGCTCGATCAGTTGGGCGATCTGGTGGCTAAAATCATCAACAAGCACGTCGCCCTGCAAATTCTCCCGGAACACTACCCCATCGTCGGCACCTGCCTGCTGCGTGCGATTTCCGAAGTGCTCGGCGATGAAATCGCCACGCCAGAAGTGATGAGTGCCTGGGGCGCAGCGTACGGCCAGTTGGCTGACATTCTGATCGGCGCTGAAACCGCCATCTACGACCAGAAGGAACAAGCCGTCGGCGGCTGGCGCGGGGCGCGTGAGTTTATCGTTGCGGCCAAGGTGGAGGAGAGCGCCGAGATCACTTCGTTCTACTTCGAGCCAGCCGACAAGGGCCCGATTCTCGCCGCAGAACCCGGTCAATACATCGGTATGAAACTGGTCCTCGACGGCGAAGAAATCCGTCGCAATTACTCGCTGTCGGCGCTGGCCAACAACGGCCAGTACCGCATCAGCGTCAAGCGCGAACCGGGTGGCCGCGCGTCCAATCACTTGCACGATCAGTTGCAGGTCGGGGCGAGCATTCAGCTGTTCCCGCCATCGGGCGAATTCACCTTGTCGGCCAGCGATAAACCGCTGGTGCTGATCAGCGGCGGCGTCGGCATCACCCCGACCCTGGCGATGCTCGAAGCGGCGCTGCAAACCGAGCGGCCGGTGCATTTCATTCACTGCGCACGCAATGGCAGCGTGCATGCCTTCCGCAATTGGATCGACGACCTCGCAGCGCGTCATCCGCAGCTCAAGCGTTTTTACTGCTACGCGGAGGATGACGGGGTGAGTCCGGCGGCGGACAAGGTCGGGATGCTGAGCCAGGATCAGCTGGGTGAGTGGTTGCCTGCGCAACGTGATGTCGATGCGTATTTCCTTGGGCCGAAAGGTTTCATGGGCGCGATCAAGCGTCATTTGAAAGCGCTGGGTGTGCCGGAGAAGCAGAGCCGTTACGAGTTCTTCGGGCCGGCTTCTGCTTTGGAATGATCTGAAACCGGGTCGCCCGCATCGCCAGCAGGCTGGCTCCCACAGGTTATGCGTTCGGCGCAGGCCAATGTGGGAGCCAGCCTGCTGGCGATTCGCTTTTGCACGCAACCGGAATCCTTGGGGGTTAATGGTTCCTTAACCGCTCTATCGTTTATTGCCCCGGTGTAGACTTGCGACGACCTTCAGCCGCAAGCCAGCTGAACCATGGACAAACAAGGGAAAGGCAATGAGCGAGGAAACGATTCGATTGGGCCGTGAGCGGCGCTTTCTGGTGCTGCTGGGGGTGATCTGCCTGGCGCTGATCGGTGGTGCCCTGTACATGCAGGTCGTGCTCGGCGAAGCGCCGTGCCCGCTGTGTATTCTGCAGCGTTATGCGTTGCTGCTGATCGCGCTGTTCGCGTTCATCGGCGCGGCCATGCGCAGCCGTCGCAGCATCACCGTGTTCGAAGCGCTGGTGGTGCTTTGCGCGCTTGCCGGCGCCGCGGTCGCCGGGCACCACGTGTATACGCAGTTCTACCCGGCCGTCAGCTGTGGCGTTGATGTGCTGCAACCGATTGTCGACGATCTGCCGCTGGCGAAGATCTTTCCGCTGGGCTTCCAGGTCGACGGCTTCTGCTCGACGCCATACCCGCCGATCCTCGGCCTGTCGCTGGCGCAGTGGGCGCTGGTGGCGTTCGTGCTGGTGGTGATTCTGGTGCCGTTGCTGACTTCGCGTAATCGAAAAGCACTGCGCTGAGTCAACTTTTCGCAAGCGTGGCCGATACACAAAACGCCCCGATTGGCGGTTCAGCCAATCGGGGCGTTGCACGTTTCAGAGTGAGGCTGAACTCATCCTGACGGACGGCAAGCGAGGGTGTGACAAGTGTGCGACATGTTGTCACACAGGGGGTGTCGCAGAGGCGCCCGCAGACTCCGATTGCCGCGTTGTTACAAAAAAGGATTGGTCGGTCTGACGGTTTTTTTGCTTTAGGACGTGAGTGCCAGAGCAGGCAGTTTTAACAGCTTCAGGCAGATGGCCAGAAGCCTTGGGTTATCGGGCTTTGCGCCGTTCCGCTGTGCAGAAAAAATCTTCGGAGCTGTCTGAACTGACGCGCGTGTGCTTACCGGTTTTACGGTGGTTGTTGAGAACGCCTTTCAACAACAGGCGGCACTTTTGCAAAAATGGCGATGGATTGTTGCTGTAAAAGATAAAAATTATTTCGGGATAAGACATGGTGTATAGGGCGCTACCTATCTACAATCGCCCGCACTGAATTCCCGGCGCTGTTCAGCCTTTATTAAGGAACTGATCAGAAGGTCGGGTGTCGAGCGAGCCGCGAGGCTTTCGAGACACCCAGGTGTCGGTGCCTTTCCAACTTTCCGCACCAAATGGAATTGGTCTGTAACAAGGCCTTTGACCACGAATTCGAATAAGAACTGAACGCTGTCCCAAGGTTTTGTCGAGCGTCTGACGCGCGACGGGCGGCCCTTATTCAATCCAAAGAAAATGCCAACCCTTGGCAGGGTGAAGTGTTGGCGATCAAAACCCAACTGCATTGCGCAAGCTGCTTTAGAGGTCGTGAGATGAGTAAAAACAGGTACCCCAGATTACTAGGCCTAGTGCCGCTGCTCGGCACGTTGTTGCTGGGAGGCTGCAACATGACCTTGCTCAATCCAACGGGCCAGGTTGGCCTGGAGCAGCGAAACCTGATCATCACCGCGACCCTGCTGATGCTGTTGGTCGTGGTGCCGGTTATCGTCATGACCTTCCTGTTCGCCTGGAAATACCGCGCGTCGAACAAGAACGCCGTCTACACCCCGAAATGGTCGCACTCGACCAAGATCGAAGTGGCGGTCTGGACCATTCCTGTCCTGATCATCATCGCTCTGGGTTACATCACCTACATTTCCACCCACGAACTGGACCCGTATCGTCCGATCCAGTCCGACGTCAAGCCTGTGACCATCGAAGTGGTTGCGCTGGACTGGAAGTGGCTGTTCATCTACCCGGAACAAGGCATCGCCACGGTCAACAAGATCGTGTTCCCGGCGCACACGCCAATCAACTTCAAGATCACCTCTGACGCTGTGATGAACTCGTTCTTCATCCCGGGTCTGGGCGGCCAGATCTACGCGATGGCGGGCATGCAGACCAAGCTGCACCTGATCGCCGACCGCAACGCTGAAATGGACGGTATCTCCGCCAACTACAGCGGCGCCGGTTTCACCGGTATGAAATTCAAGGCTATCTCCACCACTCAGGAAGATTTCGACGCCTGGGTAAGTGAAGTCAAGAAGTCACCTAAACAGCTTGATCAAGCTGAGTACGCGGCCCTTGCCAAACCGAGCCAGAACAACCCAGTCGAGCTCTACTCGTCGGTCACGCCGAACCAGTTCCAGATCATCGTCGACAAGTACGAAGGTATGAAGCCGGGCAAGCCGCTGAAGCACGAGAAGAAAGAGAAAGAAGTGGCGGCCACGGATATTGACGCGGGTTCGCATTCAGCTGCCGGGGCAGAGGAGTAAACGATGTTTGGTAAATTAAGTTGGGAAGCAGTCCCATTCCACGAGCCGATCGTGATGGTGACCATCGCCATGATCGCCCTCGGTGGTCTGGCGCTGTTCGCTGCGATCACTTACTTCAAGAAGTGGACGTACCTGTGGACCGAGTGGCTGACTTCGGTCGACCACAAGAAAATCGGCGTGATGTACATCATCGTCGCCATGGTCATGCTGCTGCGCGGTTTTGCCGACGCGATCATGATGCGTACCCAGTTGGCCATGGCCACCGAAGGTTCGCCTGGCTACCTGCCACCTGAACACTATGACCAGATCTTCACCGCTCACGGTGTGATCATGATCATCTTCATGGCGATGCCATTCTTCACCGGCCTGATGAACCTTGCAGTGCCGCTGCAGATCGGCGCGCGTGACGTGGCGTTCCCGTTCCTGAACTCCCTGAGCTTCTGGCTGCTGGTGTCCGGCGTTGTGCTGATCAACCTGTCGCTGGGCGTCGGCGAATTCGCCAAGACCGGTTGGGTTGCCTATCCACCGCTGTCGGGTCTGCAATACAGCCCTGGCGTGGGCATGGACTACTACATCTGGGCGCTACAGCTGTCCGGACTGGGTACGACGCTAACGGGGGTCAACTTCCTCGCGACCGTACTGAAAATGCGTACCCCTGGCATGAAACTGATGGACATGCCGATCTTCACCTGGACCTGCACCTGGGCCAACGTTCTGATCGTGGCTTCGTTCCCGATCCTGACCGCGACCCTGGCACTGCTGACGCTTGACCGTTACATGGATTTCCACATCTTCACCAATGAACTTGGTGGCAATCCAATGATGTACGTCAACCTGTTCTGGGCGTGGGGCCACCCTGAGGTTTACATCCTGATCCTGCCGGCCTTCGGCATCTTCTCGGAAGTGATCTCGGCCTTCACCGGCAAGAAGCTGTTCGGCCACCACTCGATGATCTACGCCTCGGGCGCGATCTCGGTACTGGGCTTCATGGTTTGGCTGCACCACTTCTTCACCATGGGTTCGGGTGCCAGCGTCAACGCCTTCTTCGGTCTGGCGACGATGCTGATTTCCATCCCGACGGGTGTGAAACTGTTCAACTGGCTGTTCACCATCTACCAGGGCCGTCTGCGTTTCACCAGCCAGGTGATGTGGACCCTGGGCTTCATGGTGACCTTCGCCATCGGCGGCATGACCGGTGTACTGCTGGCCATCCCGGGTGCTGACTTCGTGCTGCACAACAGCCTGTTCGTGATCGCGCACTTCCACAACGTGATCATCGGCGGTGCGGTATTCGGTTACATCGCTGGCTTCGCGTTCTACTTCCCGAAAGCGTTCGGCTTCAAGCTGCACGAAGGCTGGGGTAAAGCAGCGTTCTGGTTCTGGATCTCGGGCTTCTTCGTCGCGTTCATGCCGCTCTATGCACTGGGCTTCATGGGCATGACCCGTCGTCTGAACGCCACCACCAACCCTGAGTGGGTACCGTACCTGTACGTGGCCATGTTCGGTGCGGTGATGATCGCTGTCGGTATCGCCTGCCAGCTGATCCAGCTCTATGTGAGCGTGCGTGACCGCAACAAGCCAGAGAACGTTTGCGATCACGGTGACCCGTGGAATGCGCACACGCTGGAATGGTCGACCTCGTCGCCACCACCGTTCTACAACTTCGCTGTGCTGCCTAAGGCTGACTGCATCGACCCGTTCACTGAAGCCAAGGAAAACGGTACTGCGTACCAGCGTCCGGCCAAGTACGAGCCGATCCACATGCCGAACAACACCGCCACTGGCGTGGTGATGGGCGCACTGTTGACCGTCTTCGGTTTCGCGATGATCTGGCACATCTGGTGGTTGGCGATCGCCAGCCTGGTGGGCACCGTCGTTTACTTCGTGATTCACGCTGCACGTGACGACCAGGGCTATATGGTTCCGGTTGAAACGATCGAGCGTATCGAAGCCGAGCAGCACAAGCGTCTGGTCGCGGCAGGGAAAATCCCGGCCGGTGCCACCCGTGTTGAAACCTCGTTGGAACAGGCTTAAACCATGTCGAACTTAGTGACCAATGTTGGACACGCCCATGGTGACCATGGGCACGATGACCACCACCACGACTCGGGCGAGATGACCGTATACGGTTTCTGGCTCTACCTGATGACCGACTGCATTCTGTTTGCGTCGATCTTCGCGGTGTACGCAGTACTGGTAAACAACGTTGCCGGTGGCCCGTCGGGCCACGACATCTTCGAACTGCCTTACGTGCTGGGCGAAACCGCTCTGCTGTTGTTCAGTTCGATCACCTACGGCTTCGCCATGCTGGCGTTGTACAAAGGCAAGAAGCAGGCGGTCCTGGGCTGGTTGTTCATGACCTTCCTGCTCGGCGCGGGCTTCATCGCCATGGAGATCAACGAGTTCCATCTGCTGATCTCCGAGGGCTTCGGTCCTAGCCGTTCGGGCTTCCTGTCGGCGTTCTTCACCCTGGTCGGTACTCACGGTCTGCACGTTTCGGCCGGTCTGATCTGGATGGGCATCATGATGTACCAGGTCAACAAGCACGGCCTGACGGCGACCAACAAGACCCGTCTGAGCTGCCTGAGCCTGTTCTGGCACTTCCTGGACGTGGTGTGGATCTGCGTATTCACCGTTGTTTACCTGATGGGGACTCTGTAATGGCTAATGCACACTCCCATGACAGCCATGATGCTGGCCACGGCAGCGTAAAGTCGTATGCCATCGGCTTCATCCTGTCGGTGATCCTGACCGTCATCCCGTTCGGCCTGGTGATGTACCCGAGCCTGCCGAAGGCGACGACGCTGGCAATCGTGCTGTTGTTCGCAGTGATCCAGGTGATCGTTCACCTGTATTACTTCCTGCACCTGGACCGTTCCATTGCTCAGCGCAACAACGTGATCGCATTCGTCTTCACGGCGATCGTGATCGTGCTGCTGGTTGGCCTGTCGCTGTGGATCATGTTCAGCATCCACACGTACATGATGGCGAAGTGAGGTAGACCCGATGTCGCTCAAGCACTTTATCCAAATCACCAAACCGGGGATCATTTTCGGTAACGTGCTTTCTGTGGCAGGCGGGTTCTTCCTGGCCTCGAAAGGGCATGTCGATCTGGCGGTGTTTCTGGCCGCCATGATCGGTACTTCCCTGGTCGTGGCCTCCGGTTGCGTGTTCAACAACTGCATCGACCGCGACATCGACCTGAAGATGGAACGCACCAAGAACCGGGTGCTGGTCCAGGGCTTGATCTCCCTGAAACTGGCACTGGTTTACGCGACCATTCTGGGTGTTCTCGGCGTTGCCTTGTTGTACAAGGTGGCCAACCCGTTGGCTGCCTTGTTCGCAGTAATCGGCTTCATCATCTACGTCGGCTTCTACAGCCTGTACCTCAAGCGCAAGTCGGTTCACGGCACGCTGGTGGGCAGTCTGTCGGGCGCCATGCCGCCAGTGATCGGTTACGTCGCCGTCACCAACAGCTTCGACATGGCCGCGCTGACCCTGCTGGTGATGTTCAGCCTGTGGCAGATGCCGCATTCCTACGCCATCGCGATTTTCCGCTTCAACGATTACCTGGCCGCCTCGATTCCGGTGCTGCCAGTGAAGCGCGGCATTCAAGTGGCGAAGAAGCACATCCTGCTCTACATCCTGGCGTTCCTCGTAGCGACCTTGATGCTGACCTTCAGCGGCTACGCCGGCATGAGCTACCTCGCCGTCGCCGCGGCCATGGGCATGTACTGGCTGTACATGGCCTGGACCGGCTACAAGGCAGTGGATGACACGGTCTGGGCACGCAAGCTGTTCGTGTTCTCGATCTTCACCATTACCGCGCTGAGCGTCATGATGTCTCTGGACTTCAAGGTGCCGAGCGAGCTGCTGCTGACGTACGCGCCGTAAGGTTCAAAGGCTTCACGAAAAACCCCGCACATTGAGAGATGTGCGGGTTTTTTTGTGGCTGCATTATGCTGGTTCGAGGTGCCACCCTTCGCGAGCAGGCTCGCTCCCACAGCAGACAGGTGGGCGACGCAGAATAAATGTGGGAGCGAGCCTGCTCGCGAATAGCCCTGCCACTGAATTCCATCAGAGGGTTGCGGTTGCGGGCTCTCGGTAAAAGACCTAGATTCGGATCCAACCACGACAGTGATAGCCCCACCTGTTTTCCGGCGCCCAACTGTCTCAACCTGCACCGATCAAAAGGCTGGGCGCAATGACCGAACGGATGACCTGCGATGAGCGCTTTATCGCCCTGGCCGAAGAACTGAACTACGACATTTATGGCGAGAACACCGCCGGTGGCAATTACGCGCCGCTGATTCGGCATCACGATGAGCTGTACGTCAGCGGGATGGTGCCGCGGGTCAATGGCAAGATTCTGTATCCGGGCCGTGTCGGGCTGGAGTTGACACTGAAGGACGCGCAAACCGCTGCGAGCATCAGCGCCATGCGTTGCCTGGCGCTGATCGTCGATGCGGTGGGGTCGCTGGACAAGATCCGCGCGCTGCTGCGGGTGACGGTATATGTGAAGTCGACGGCTGATTTCGTCGACCTGAGCGAAGTGGCCAACGGCGCTTCGGATGTGTTCAGCCATGTGCTCGGCGATGCCGGGCGGCATACGCGCACGACCATTGGCGTGTATCAGCTGCCGAAGAATGCGGCGATCGAAGTGGACATGATCGCGGCAGTGCACGCTTCGGCTTGAGATCTGTGGCGCCTGTTTCCCTCACCCTAACCCTCCCGAAACGTCGGACCGCCCGGAGGGAGAGGGGACTGACCGAGTCGTTCTCTGAAACTACGGCGACCTGAATATTGAGTGAACCACAATCTTGAAAACAGCCTAAATCGGCTCCCTCTCCCTCGGGAGAGGGCTGGGGTGAGGGGCGACGATCGATTCAACACCGCCAATCCCCAGCCGAAAAAAAAGCCCCGCCTGATCACTCAGCGCGGGGCTTCTTCACAAGCACTCTGCGGCTTACTGCGCCGCGATGCTATACCCATCAAACGCCGTCTTCTGCTGCAACGCAGTAATGATGTTCTTGCGGTTCACAGCCTGTTCCGTCCCGGCGTTATCCAGGAAGGTTTCGCTTTCCAGCTCGGCTTCATCGCCTTCACCGACGAAGGTGAAACCAAGGAACTCCAACGCTTCACGATCTACGTTCAGACGCGAACGCGGCGTGCGCAGCGGCAGGGTCACGCTGGCGCCGTCCTTGCTGATGGTGAAGATTTCGACTTCTTTCTTCTTCGCAGCCTTGCCCTTGCCGCCGCCCGGATTGCTGATCGCCTGATGGGTCTGGTTCAGCACTTTCAGCGCGAGGCCGTAGACGATTTCCTGAAACGCCGGATCGTCCTTGAAGCTGGACAGAATGCGCCCGATCGAGAACTTGCTGCTCAGGTCTTCCAGCGCGGCGAGGTCTGCGGCCTCGGCGTCTTTCAGCGCTTTGAGTTCGCCCATCAGTTCGTAGGCCTTGTCGTCATCGAAGCTGTCATGAGCCTGGCGAATCGCGGCACGCAGTTCACGGATCTGGTCGCTCTCGCGGGTCGACTGGAACGCGTCGAGGACCATCTCGCTGATGATTTTGGCTTGTGGCAGGTGTTGTGAAAGATTGATGGAGTTTTCGTATTCCGCTTTGGACGACTGGGTGACTACGGATTCAGCGGTGTTGAAATCGGACATTGAAATTTCACTACTTTTAACTTGAATGGAGACGAACAAGCCCAGGGCTTTTTCAGGCCGACTAATTTAGGGGAGCGGGGCGGCGTTGTCACGGAGCAACGGGCTGGTGGTCGGGTTTTTTCCCAGCCGCTGCTATTTCTGACGCGGACGTTCCATGGCAATCACGGAAATCTCAAAGCCCAAACTGGCGAAAAAGGCTTCCGCGCCGTCGCGTCCCGCACGCAGCACCCAGGTGATGTCAGGGTTGTCGCCCATCACATGCTTAACCAGCGCCCGGCCAATGCCCTGGCGTTGATGCTGAGCATCAACCACCACCATCGACAGGTAGCCATTGGAGACTTCGTCAGTGATGCCGCGGGCGAAGCCGACGATCTGATCGCCGAGCAGGGCGACGGCTGTGCGTTGCGAATTGCCGATCAAGCGAGCGAACGACTCGGCGTCGCCGGTGCGATGGCGCCAGCCATGCTCGCCAAGAAACAGCCGCGCCGACTCTGTCTCATCGGGACGCAAGTTGCGAACGTTGAGTGTGTTCTGCATGGATTGATGTCCTTTTCAGCTTTCGATGGTTGAGCGCCCGGCGTCAGGTTTCCCCCAGGTGCGCATCGCAAATTCGACGAACCTGCGCAGTTTCGGCAAACGATAACGATCCGGCGCGTACAGCAGATGCATCGGCCGACTCGGTGGCGGGTAATCGGCGACCACCTTGACCAGTCTGCCCTCGCGCAGGTCCTGTTCGACCAGTGCATCGGGCAGCATCATGATGCCCATGCCGTTACGCGCGGCCTGGTGCAAACCGGCGGAGCTGTTGATCAGCAGCGGGCCGCTCACGTCGACGAGGACTTCGCCCTCCGGGCCACTGAGGCGCCAGCGTTTTTCCACTGATTGCCAGTCATCCCCGGCAGGGTAGGCGAAGGACAGACAATCGTGTTGCTGCAAATCCTGCGGGGTGTGCGGCATGCCGCGTCTCGCGATGTAATCCGGCGAGGCGCAGACCGTCAGGGTGTAGTCGATCAAGGGGCGGGCGATCAGGTTGGAAGACTCATCGAAACTGCCCAGCCGGAACGCAACATCGAGGCCATTCTCCAACAGGTCCGGGCGGCCGTTGGTCAATACCACGTCGAGTTTCACTTGCGGATACAGCAGGGCGTATTCGCTGAGCGCCGGGGTCAGGCGTTCGACGCCAAAGGTCAGCGGCGCGGCAATGCGCAGCAAGCCGCGTGGCTCGTCGAGGGCCTGTTCGGCAAGGCGCTCGGAGTCGGCGACCAGACCGAGCACGTCCAGGCAGCGCTGGTAATAAACGCTGCCGAATTCGGTGAGCCGCTGGCGGCGGGTGGTGCGCTGCAGCAATTGCACGCCGAGGCGTTGCTCCAGCGCACGCAGGTGATTGCCGACCATTGTCGTCGACATGTCGCACTGCAAAGCGGCTGCGGTCATGCTCCCGCCCTCGACGACTTTGACGTACACGCTCATTGACTGGAACAAATCCATTATCAAGCCCGGCTTTCAAATGATTGAAGTTTTGCCGAGTTTATCCAGTTTCGCTGGCTAACCATACTGCCAGCACACCGACCCGAACTGGAGTTTCACGTCATGACCGCCGCGCTGATGAACACCTACCAACCACTGGCCCTCAGCTTCACCAAAGGCCTGGGCACTCGCCTGTGGGATCAGGCCGGTCGTGAATATCTGGACGCCGTGGCCGGTGTGGCAGTGACCAACGTCGGCCACTCGCATCCGCGCATTGTCGCGGCGATCAGCGAGCAGGCAGGATTGCTGCTGCACACCTCCAATCTGTACAGCATCGACTGGCAGCAACAACTGGCCAGACGTCTGACCCGGTTGGCCGGCATGGAGCGCGCGTTCTTCAACAACTCCGGTGCCGAAGCCAATGAAACCGCGCTGAAACTCGCGCGCTTGTATGGCTGGCGCAAGGGTGTCGAACAGCCGCTGGTGGTGGTCATGGCCAACGCGTTTCATGGCCGCACGCTCGGCACTTTGT
>NZ_JBUDGD010000085.1:0-16245 GCF_055484735.1 Pseudomonas sp. 15C
GCAAGGCATCTTTATTGCCTTGCTCAGACAAGATTTTTTGAATTTCCTCAATATGAATTGACGCCATAAGTCCTCCGCGAACTTAAGGTAACGGGACAAAATCGCCTATGGGAAAAAAAAGGGTACGGGGAAACGGGACAGACCACGTTTTTGGCAAACTTAAGGAGTAAAAAGTAAAAATGGTAAAAAGAAGACAGACCACGGTTTTGGAGTGCTTTCTAAACGTGGTCTGTCCCCATTTGTCTCCCAGTCAATTAATCAAACGTGGTCTGTCCCCCTTTACTTATCATTTTTAGAAGCCTGCTCGACCAAAAGCTCCAGATAAAAAAGATAATCTTGCTCGGTAAAGAAACAGACAGATCTATTGTTTCCTCGCTGAATCAAGTGGAGCGGTACACCTGGTATCAAAACTCGGGCTCTACGCGGCATCGATGAATCCTTTCAATTGGTCAAACTGAAAGCTTAGCGGGCCGAAAGGTAAACATGACGGCAAATTTCTACGTATTGTTGCAGTCAATTACATTAAACGTGGTCTGTCCCCTTTACACCTAAGGAAAAAAATGACTTTCTAACAGAGCCACCTCATTAGGCCGCAAGCACGAGATCAGAATTGATAACAACTCACCGCTTGAGGAAAACCCGAAGCTTACACATCCATTTTCTACTACCCTATCAATATCCTGGCGCTTACCTAGAAGAATGCAAGCTTCATCAACACCCACGACAAGCTCAAACTCAACACTAAAATCGTCGATATAGTTATCTGAGTAACTACCCCCTGCTCCCCAGCGTTCGAGTTTAAACGCCGGAATTCCAACATCCAATATGAAGCCGTCTACTCTTGCCTTCCAACCCTCCATTTTTACAGAGCCGGCGGCAACAACGGTCACATTTATAATTTGCCCCGTATATCTATTTAATCCAATTTCTAAAAGAGACGTTTTGCCATTCCCCGCACGCCAATATAATGGCAGAGAATCGCGACTCGACCCAAACCGAACTATCAATGGCACATACTCGTCGATTTCGACGATAGTACCTTCACATTCTAATATACTGTTAAGTCTCATCATGATTATTTATAAAGCGCATGTTTTACAACTGGTAATGGATCTCCGGGACGCCCAGCGCTGATAATCAGTTCCCATCGACCGACTTGCATAATTTCCCCATACTTGATGCCCTGTGTAGCAGCACTATTAAGCGCGTTCTGAAAACTGCCAAGCATCGCTTGACTGGCCATAGAAGATGTATGCGACAAACCATTTCGGGTCAAGAACTCTTCGATGTGCTTTGTAGCATTTGGATGTACCCAGAAGCTACCACCTTCGGTAGAAATTTCGAATGACTTCGGTATCGATGTTCCATTCAGGGCTGGGTCGGTAGGCTTAATCTTATCCCAGACCGTGCCCGTTGTCTTCGTCCCGCCTCCTTTACCGCCACCCAGCATTCCTCCCATGACTGCTAGCAGATCGCTTAGCCATCCGGCTTTTTCAGGATCCACGCCCCTATTTATTAAATCAAGTTCTGACTGTGCTTGAGTGAGAGTGGCAATAGCTGAGCTGTTTTGCAGTTGGAACCGATGCAAATCCTCCTTAAACATAGAAGGAATACTGTCATCGAAATACATTGTTGCAAGACGTTCTTGCAGGCTATTTCGGTCATGGAGCAAGTCCCCATAGTACTGAACGCATTGCTCTGGACTGCTTTTGCACAAGGATGTCAGCGCGTCGTCATCTAAAACTGACTGAGTGCGTATGCTCTCTTTAACCTCATCGCAGTTACCTTTTTGCTCACAAGTACGTGCAGACTGTTCCAGGTCGTCGAGTTCTTGATGCCCCATGTAATTAAATTGAGTAGCGTTGTTGGTGATCCACGCCGTTTGTTGCAACGTGGTCGCATCTGTATTGCCTAATGCTGTTGCCGAAATAATCCCTACCAACTGGGAACCCATGAGTAAAAGGTTGGTGTTGCCCTCAAACCATTTATTCATTTCACCGACAAGAGCCTCATTCGCCCCAGCCGCCAACGCGCCCGTGGCGAAATCCCCACCAGTCATTTCGGACAGCAGCCCACCGACCGCAGCGTGAATAATGACTTTCGTCGCAGAGCCATCATCCACAACACCCTTCGTCAGGTCACCGACCAGGTTGAAGCTGAACGCTGCGACGGTGTTGAAAAGTGCGGTTTGCAGCAAATTGCCAAGGTCAGCATCGCCTCCCACTGCCTTGGTGATCAACGCAGACGTACCACCTTGGATGACCTGACTGCCGGCAAACTTACTCACGCCCTCCCACGTGGCCAATGACGGTCCGGCGTATTTGCCATTGGGGTCAAATTTCACCCCAGTCAGCTTATTCAGATACTCCGACATCAAACCGGCCGTCAGCCCAGAAATCACATACCCCTGCAGCGCATCAGATGAAGTGACGTCCGCAAAAACAGCTCCAAGGTCCCCACCGTTATTGATAAAACTGGTCGTCGCATTCGTCGCTGCGCCGGTAGCCACAGCAGCATAAGTTGCCGCCCAGAACGTGCCCATCCCACTCATCGCCGTCAAAGCTGCCGGTCCAACGACCGCAGCCATCACGATCGCAATGATCATTTGGGACGCCGGGCCAAGGCCCGAATTGTTGTACTTGAACGATTCGTGAACTTCCTTCACAAGCCGCCAATCGACATCCCCACGGGCCTCGGCTTCTTTCAACCACGCCAGTTGCGGGTCAGCCTTGACCATGCTGTCGATGGTCTGGCTGACGGACTGCTGATTTACATCCTTGATGTCGATTTTCAAGCCATCGACGGCTTTGATAACGATGTTGCCCTTGGCAATCATCTGGGTCTGGCGAAGGGTTTCGTCAGTGTTGCCCTTGCCTTTGGAGGACACCCAAGCAGCGTTGTTGTCGGTCTTGCTATGGCTTTCATTGTGAAGGTCTTTTACCGCTTCAAAAGTGATCGAGCCACCGCTGTCCAGGGTGATGTTATTGCCACTTTCAAGCTTGGCCACCTGATAAAGCTGATCGCCGCCGCTCTTGAGGGTCAGATCGCCGCCAGACTTGATCTCGGAGCCGACATACTTGTTGTCGGTAACCTCGTCGTGCTGCATTTTCAGCTTGCCGAAGCCACCCTTTTTCTTCATGTCGTACAGCGAGTAATCGGTGTCCTGCAAAGCGAGAATCTGCAGGTTATCGCCCGCCACCAGATACGCCTCATCCCCCGCCGTCACCCGACTGGAAATCACACTCAGGTCCTTGCCCGCATCCAGCTTGACGTCGCCGCCTGCGGTAATACCAGACATCACCTGGGTAACATGGTCCTCCTGGCGCTTTTCGTTTTTGTTTTTCGAGTCCGAATGTTCCTCGTCCGCCGCCGAGGTAATCACCAGATTCTCGGTCGCCTTCATCGACACATCACGCTTGGCATCGATCTCGCTGGCGATGACGTTGATGTCGCGTTTGGCGTCTGCCTTGAAATCTCGACCGGCGTCGATCTCGGCACCCAGTTGGGTGGTATCGCTGGCATTTGCCCGCGAGCCCAGTGACACGCTGTCATTGACTTGCACCGACGCCACATTCACATCACGCCCGGCATTCAGCGTCATGTCCTGCCCGCTTTTCAGAACGCCGCCAATGACGTTGATGTCCTTCGCCGCTTTGATGGTCAGGTCATTCACGGCTTCGATGCGTGCTGCGTTGTCGGCAAAATCCTGATGACGAGTGACGGAGCCGTACTGGTCGTCCATCGAGGTGATGGTCCGCTCGTTGATCACATCGCCGGTGCGGGTGGTCAGGCTGACGTCTTTGCCGGTGATGATGCCGCCGGCCTTGTTGATGATGTTGTTGGTTGCCAGCAGGTCGAGACGATTGCCCGCTTCGATTGAGCCGCTGTTGATCAGGTCCTTGCCGGCTGTCGCGGACAGATTATTAGTAGCTTTCAGCGTGCCGACGTTGTCGAGGTTTTCCCCAGCGATCAGCGTCACGTCATTACCGGCAATCAGCGCCCCGGTCGGGCCGAGACGGCCATTGGCTTGCGCCAGATACACCACCGGCACCAGCACTTTTTCGCCGTTCACTTCGTGCTCTTCGAGCCAGACGATATCGTGGGTCAGCGCGGCGACTTGCTGCGACGTCAGGCCAACACCGACCGACAGGTTGAGCGCGTCCTTGCTGGCGATGGCGTTGTTCATCAGGTACTTGAACATGCCCTCGTTGGAGGTCTGGCCGTCGAGGAACGCCTGACCGGTGCGCGCGGTGACGGCTTGCTGGATCAGGCGTTGTTCATAGAGGCCATCACCGAGGCGCTTGGCGCTCTGGTCGGGGTCGTAGCCAAGTTTGTCGAGCAGGTAATCGGAGCTCATGAACGACTTGAGGTCGGTGAGTGCCGGGTTGGTTTCGATCAGGTATTTGTGTGGGTTGGACGGTGCCTGGGTGTCCGGTAGGCCAGTCACGCGGGTGACCGGACGGGTGTCGATGGACTCCTTGGCGTCGTTGCCCCGGTCTTTCATGCCGGGGCCCGCCGAACTCTGCGGCAACTCGACGTCAATCTCGCTGGCAACGGCCTTCACCACGGTTGGCGTGCGGTGGAACGTATCGACGGCACGGGTGCTGTCGGAGACCGGAGCCGGGCCGTCGACGAACAGGTTGCGGGGACCGCCAGCAGTGCCGGCGACCAGGTGATCCAGAGCGTTTACTGATTCAGTAGCGACCGTCCATGTCGGCGCGGGACCGGTATTGCCGGATGCAGTCCCGCTGCTGCCCTGCCCGCTCAAACGGAACAGACCGTTCTCACCGGTCGGCAAGGAAAACCCTGGCAGACTCAGCGGATTGACCTGCTGTTGGGCCAGGTCCGGTGGCAATTGACTATTGATGCGCACAACGGTGGTGTTGCTGTTGCCGACGCTGGTTTCGGCAACTTTGTTGGTGCCGCCGCTGGCGCTGTAGTCCTGCTGGATAACGCTGTTTTCAATTTCTTTGGTGGCGTTGATCGAGACCTTGCCACCGGACTGAATCACCGCGTTGCGTCCGGTCGTTGTGCCGGGCGCACCCGCGCCATCGACGCTCACTTCAACCGGATTGCCTTTCTGGAATTGCGCCAGTTCGGTCGGTATCGCCAGCAGATTGTTTGGGTCGTACAACGATGGCGTCGATGTCTCGAAGCCGGCGCTGTAACCCGACATGGCCCGGCCATACTTGCGGCTACCTACGTTTTCGCCCGTCTCGGCGTCGACAATAACGATGCCGTTGCCCACGGTTTTGGCGATGGCTTTGCGGATCAGACCTTCCGGCGCGATCACGTAATACACGAACGGGAAATCAGGGTTGTTGCGCTGGTTGTAAGGCATGATCACGTTGGCCATGAATTGCGCCGTGGTGCCCGTGCCCATTTCGAAGTTGTACTGACGGGTGACCTCGATGGTCCCGCTTTGGGTGCCGATATTCTTCAGGCTGACCGCGGTGATGTCGATGCCACCGCCCGCCGCTATCGTGCTTTTGCTGTTGAGGAACGTACCGCCGTGGAAGACGAAGTCCTTGCCGACGTTGAGGACGGCGGACGCGCTGTTGTCGGTGTCGATGAACTGGTACGTCTCGCGAGTCGCAAGGAAGTTGTTGAACGTACTGCCCACGCAGTCACCGCAACTGGCCGCGATCAACCCCGAGATCAACTTGCGCTCAGCCGACGCCGTTGGCCCTTCGGTGCGGTTCTCGAACACGTCGGCATCCAGCGTGAACCCGCCGCCGCTCTCCATCGAACCGGAAATGTTGTACACCCCGGCCGCGCGCGTACCGCCGCTATAGCCGGCGATCACCACGTTGCCCAGACCGTAGAAATCGCCGCTCTGGTTGGTCAGCGTGCCGACGCTGAGGGTCATGTCGTTGCCGCTGAAAATCAGCCCGCGGTCGTTCAGCAAGACGGGCGCCTTGACGCTCAGGTTCTGCGCCGCACCGAGGGTGCCGTGGTTGACGAGGCTGCCAGCGTTGACAGTCAGGTCTTCGCCGGACGTGATGCGACCGGCATTGAGCAGTTGCCCGTCAATCTGGATCGTCGACGTCGCACCTGCGGCAAAACTGCCGGCCGCGCCAAGGTTCATCGAAGCCGCAGACAGATAGGTGTCGCGCAGGCTGGTCAAGCGCCCGTTGCCGCCATAGTTGCCGGACAAGCGCATGTCAATCGATCCGTCACTGGCGATCAAACCATCGTTGGTCCAGTTGCCACCGCGGATCTGCAACGAATCCGACGCCAACAATTTGCCGCTGGCGGTCTGGCTGAACTCGCGCACGTTGACGTTGAGGCGACCGGCCTGAATGACGTTGGAGTTGCTCCAGGTATCGGCGTTGAGTTCCAGCAGGCCACCGGTGACGATGCTGCCGCCGGCGCCGATGACATTGGCGGTGGAAATGTCGAACTTGCCACGCCCGACGTGGTTGAGTTGCCCGCCGCCATTGAGGAAGCCGCCGAGTGCGAGGGTCATGTCGACGTTGGCGGTTTCCAGCACGCCGTTGCGGTTGTCGAGCAAACCGCCGATCTGGAACAGGGTCTTGCCGCTATTGCCCAGCGAACGCAGACGGCCGTTCTGGTTGTCGACGCTGGCAGCTTTGACGGACAGTTGAGTGGTGCTTTCGATGACGCCCGCGCCATTGCGCAGTGTGTCGCTGAGGCCGAAGTCGATGCGGTTGGCAGCGATCTGGCCACCGGCGTTTTCCAGGCTGGTGCCGCTGACGCTCAGCAGGCCTTTCGAATAGAGCACGCCACTGCTGTTATCCAGCGCCGCCGTGGTCACGCCAAGGTCTGCCGCTTGTGCGGAAATCCGCCCGCCGTTGTTGTTCAGGCCGGCCAGCGCCGAGAGGATCAGGCTCTGCGCCTGAATGATCCCGCCCTTACGATTGTTATTGAGATCAAAACCGTTGCGCAGCACGCCCACCGTACGTGCTTCCAATGCGCCTTTGATACTCGACAGCGTGCCGCCACGGTTATCGATGTTGGCGGCTTTGACCAGGACATTGCCGTTCTGGGCGATGACCTTGCCGCTCTGGTTGTCGAAGTTGCCGCTGACGTCGAGGGTTAGTGCAGTTTCACTCTGAATCGAACCTTTGGCGTTGCCCAGGCTGGCCGCGGTCAATTGCACGTCAGCGTTCTTGCTGTAGATCAGACCGTCGCCACTGTTGTTGACGGCGCCCGTCGCGATGAGCTGCAACTGATCATTGGCAGCGATCGTGCCCTTGTTGCTGTTGTCCAGCGAACCGGTGCGCGCCTCCAGGCTTTTCTGGCTGGCGATCTGGCCGTTCTGGTTGCGCAGATCGGTCACGCCCTTGATCAGCATCGGCCCTGCGGCGGCGAGTTTGCCGGCGGTGTTGTTCAGCTCGCCGCTCAGGTTGAGGGTGATCGCCGCATTGCTGGCGACCTGTCCACCCTGGTTGTCGAGGCGCGAAGCGGTGGCGTTGAACGCCTGCTCGGCATTGATTATCCCGCCGGCATTGGTGAACGCCGTGCTGACGATATCCAGCGCCGCGCCACTGGAAATCAGGCCGCCGAGGTTGTTGTTCAGCGCGCCGCTGAGCGTCAGGGTCTGCCCGGCTGCGCTACTGAGGTTGCCTTTGTCGCTGTTGTCGAGCGAACCGGCCTTGATGTTCAAATCGCCCTGCGCAACCACGGCGCCGGCGTTGCTGTTGAGCAACGCGTTCTTGAGATCGACCGATACCTCGGCGAACTTGCTCGAGAGCGTGCCGCCGTTGCGGTTGTCCAGGCTGTCGCCATTGACGGTGAGGCCTTGCCAGCCTGACAGCAGGCCTTTCTGGTTGATCAGAGTAGTGCCGCGCAGCAGCAGTTTTTCGCCGCTGATGATTTTGCCCGACGTGTTGTTGACCGCTTGGGCGATCAGATCGAAACCGAGGTTGCTGGAGATTTCGCCGCTCTGGTTGTTCAGGTCACGCAGACGCTTGAGGGCCAGCGGACCTTGGGCGGTGAGCAAGCCGTTCTGGTTATCGAGGTTGCCGTTGGCCAGGTCGAGGGTGACGGCTTTATCGCCGAGCAGGCGGCCGCCGTTCTGGGTCAGCGAGGTCAGGTGCAGATCGATGTCGCCACTGGCGGAGACTTCGCCGCCGTTGCTGGAGTCCAGATCGGTGGCGGTCAGCGTCAGCTGGCCCTGACTGTTGATCAGGCCATCGTCGCGGTTGTTCAACTCGCCACTGCTGATCCCAAGGGTTTGCGCGGCACTGATCAGCCCTTTGGCGTCGTTGCGCAGCAGGCCATCGACGCTCAGGTCGAGGTCGCCACGGCTGACCACGCTGCCACCGCTGTTGTTCAGGCTCGCGGCCTGCACATCGATGGCTGCGGCGCCGATCATGCCTTGCACGTTGTTCAGGGCTGCGGCGATACGCAGGGTCAGGCTCTGATTGCTCAGCAGCTTGCCGTTGCTGTTGTCGAGAGTTTGCGCGGCAAGCGTAAAGGCTTCAGCGCTGGAGATCGTGCCGCCCTGGTTGTTGACGCCGTTGAGTTGCGTCAGCAGCAGCGTCCCCGGTGCGTTGATCAGACCACCGATGTTGTTCAACTGGCCGTAGTTCAGATCGAGGCTCAGGCTTGAGTTGCTGAACAGTTTGCCGCCGCGTTGATCGAAGCCGGTGACCGAGGCTGTAAGGGCTTTCTGGCTGCCAATACTGCCGTCACCGCCGTTGGTGACCTGGCCGGCAGTCAGGTTCAGCGTGTCGGCGCTGCTGAGCCGACCAGTGCTGTTATCGAAGGCGCCCGTGCTGATGCTGACGGCGCCTTTAGCGCTGAGGGTGCCCTGCGAGCGGTTGTCGAGGCTGGCGCTGTTAAGCACCAGCGCGCCGTCGGTGACGATCTGGCCGCCCTGGTTGTCGACGCTACCGTCACTGTTGACGGTCAGATCGCCGGCGCTGGACAGGCTGCCGCCATTGTTGGTCAGTTGCGCCGTTTTGACCGTCAGCGCCTGCTCGCTGCTGACCTTGCCCTGGCTGTTATCGAAAGCGCCGCTGAGGGTCAATTGCAGATCGTGCTGACTGAGCAATGATCCACCATTGACCAGGGTGCGCCCGCGCAGGTCCAACGATGTGCCGGCGTCGATCAGGCCTTTGCTGCGGTTGATCACCTCATCGACGATCAGGGTCAGTGCCTTGCCGGTGAAGACCTTGCCGCCCTCGCTGTTGTCGAGCTTAGTGCCGCTGATGTGCAGATCACCGTTAGTGCTGATCTCGCCGCCACGGTTGTCCAGATCAGCAACGGTCAAAGTCATGTTCTGGCTTGAACCGAGCAAGCCGTTCTGCCGGTTGTCGAGTTGATCGGCGTCGAGTTTGAGTACGCCGGTGGCGATCAACTGGCCTTTCTGGTTGTTGACGGTGCGCGCCTCGACACTCACGTCGGCTTTACCGGCAATGCTGCCTTCGCCGTTGACCAACTCATCGGCGGTAACCGTCAGTTGACCGTCAGCGATGACCGTCCCGAGCTGGTTGTTCAGAGCCTTGTCGGCGGTCAACAGCAACGCGCCGCGACTGCTGATCAGGCCTTGCCCGTTGCCGAGACTGGCGCTGTGGCTGTCCACCGAAGCGCCGGAAATCACGCCTTTTAAGTTGTTCAAAGCCGCCGCAATGCGCAGGGTCAGGTTCTGCTGGCTGAGCAGTTTGCCGTTGCTGTTATCGAGGTTTTGCGCGGCAAGCGTGAAGGCTTGCTGGCTCGAGATTTCACCATTCTGGTTATTCACACTGTTGAGGTTTTTCAGCAGCAGCGTGCCCGGCGCGTTGATCAAGCCGTTCTGGTTATTCAGCAGGCCGTTATGCAGATCGAGGGTCAGATCGGACTTGCTGAACAGTTCGCCGCCCTGCTGATCCAGCCCGGTCAGCGAAACGTCCAGCGCCTGTTGGCTGGCGATGCGCCCGCTGGCGTTGTTGGCCTGCCCGGCCTTGAGCGTCAGTGCCGCACCGCTGGTGAGCTTGCCGCCAGCGCTGTTGTCGAACGCGCCGGTTTCGACGCGGCTGATGCCCTGGCCGAAGATCACGCCTTTGTGGCTGTTATCCAGGCTGGCGCTGTTGAGGGTCAGCGCGGAGTCCGTGCTGATCGAACCGCCCGAATTGAGCAACGCGCCGGTGCTGGTCAGGCGCAGATGACCGGCGCTGCCGAGGCTGCCGTTGCGGTTGTCGATACGCGCGGCGTTGACGCTTAGCGCGCCTTCAGTGCTGATGATTCCGGCGTTGATCAGTGCATCGTCCAGGGTGATCACCAGGCCGTTGAGGCTGCCGAGCGTGCCGCCGCTGTTGTCCAGCGTCGTGCCAGTGACGGTCGCCGCGCCTTTGACGGCGGAGATCAAACCCTTGTTCTGGTTGATCAGTCTGGCGACGCTCAGACCGAGGTCGGTACCGGCGAGGATCTTGCCGCCATCGCTGTTGTCCAGGCGCAGGCCTTTGACGTTCAGCAACAGGCTGCTGGAGATCTCGCCGCTGCGGTTATCGATGTCGTCAACGCTCAGTGTCAGCGCTTTGGTAGTGCCGACCAGACCACCGTTCCGGTTGTCGAGGGTATTACCGCTGAGGTTCAGATTGCCCTGGGCGACCAGTTCGCCGCCCTGCTGTTGCAGCAGACCGATGGTCGCCAGCAGGTCGCCCTGACTGGAAATCCGCCCGGCGGCGTTTTGAATCTCGGCGGCCGTGAGATTGAAAGGCCCCGCTGCGCTGACCAGACCGCCGCTGTTGTCCAGACGGTTGCCGACGTAAGTAAGGCCGGCCTTGGCGCTGATCACGCCTTTGTCGCGGTTATCCAGTTGCGCGATATTCACGTTCAACTGCTGATCAGCCTGAATCACCCCGGCCCGGTTATCTACCGCATCGCCGCGCAACGCCAGGATGCTTTTGCCGATGATTTTGCCGTCGCGGTTATCCAGCGTACCGGCCTGCACATCGATGGCGCCTTTGGCAGAGATATCGCCCTTGTTGCGGTTGTCGAGCGTGCCGCTGATGCGTGTCGTCAGGCTGCCATCGCTGACCAACGCACCACCCTGGCGGTTATCCAGACTCGCGGCTCTGACGAACACCGCAGCGCCCGAACCGAGCACACCGTCACGATTGTCCAGCGCACCGCGCAGATCGATCGACAGGCCCAGATCACCAAGCACCTGGCCGCTGAGATTGTTCAGCACGCCGCCCGTGACGGTGATGTTTTTCGCGCTGAGCATGCCGCTCTGGTTGTTCAGGATTTGCGTGGCGTTGACGCTCAGGTTGCGGCTGGCGGCAAGGCTTTTGCCGGCGTTATCAACGATCCGTGCGCTCAGGCTCAGATCGCCGTTGGCATTGCGGCTGCCGTCAGCATTGATGCCGGCCTCGATGGCTCCGGCGTTGGTCAATTGACCGCCGGCGCTGAGGGTGATGCTGTCGCGTGCGGCGAGGGTCTGGCGGTTGGTCAGGTTGCCCTGGGTTTGCACGTTCAGCGCGGTGCCGGCGTAGATCGGGCTTTTTGCATCGAGGCTGGCGGCTTTGACGTTGACCGCGCCGGTGGCCGAGGTGTCGGCCAGGCTCAGTTGGCCGTTGGCGTCGAGCTGGATATCACCGCCGCTGGCAATCAGTTTGCCGTCGAGTTTCACCCCGACCCCGGCTTCGGTGCCGACCAGTTTGATCGCCCCGGCATACATGCCGCCGAGCGCCGAGGAATCGATCGCCAGTTGCGGTTTGGCGCTGCCGTCATCGGCGCGGGCGGTGGCATTCAGGCTGTCGGCATTGACGTCGTTGCGACCGGCAACAATCGCCAGGTTCTGCGCCTGAATCTGTGCGTTGATTTTCGCGCTGCGGGTGATGATCTCGAAACGATCGACGTTGCTCGCGTTAATGCCCGCGCCTTCAATCGCTACCGTACCTTGGTCGACCTGGAACCGGTCCAGTCGGCCGTTTTCGATCACCGGTTTACCGGTGGTGAGAGTGACGCGCGGCGAGTTGATGAAACCGCAACCATTGCAGGTAATGCCGTACGGGTTGGCGACGATCACCCGCGCCGATTGCCCCGCCACTTCGGTATAACCACGCAACTGGCTCGGGTTACCGCTGATGACTTCGTTGAGAATCGCTTGCGCTGAACCGCTGTTCCTCAGGTTCGGGTTGCCGATGACATGGCCGCCCAACTGCGTGTTCGATGTTTGCGTTGCGCCGTTGTTAAGGATGACACCCTGCGCACCGACGTTGTAATCGTGGAACTGATTGTGCGACAGACCGCTGGCATTGGGCGTGGCGATGTTGATGATCGGCACACCGTTGCCGGCCCGATCCAGCGTGGTGTTCGGGTTGGCGACGACGATGCCGTCAGCCTGCGCCCACAGCGGTTGCCAGAACATGACGTTCGCCAGCACAAAGGCCAGGCCGCGCTTGGGCATGCCAAGGAAAGTCTCCTGGTTGTTTGCGGCTGCGCGGGGCTGATCGGCGAGCGAGACGGGGTGACGAACGTCCATGTGGGCGGTTCTCTAGAAAGTCGTTATCAGATGAAAAAGTCGAGGCGGAAATAGATCGGTGCTTCGCGCTCGGGCAGCGCATCCGGTCGTTCCAGGGAATGGGCAAAGGTCACGCTGGCGGCGACGTGCTGGCCGCGGGCGAACAGCTCCAGCGAGTTGCTCGACATGCGCCCGTGCTGATCGCCGTTGTAGCGATCGTTGGCGATCACACCCTGGTCGTAACCGAGGCTGGCGCCGTACTCGGCGAACACCGGTTGCAGCCAGTCGGCGCTCACCGGCCGGCTCCAGCGCAGATCGTTGCGCCAGTAGCCACCGCTGTCGCCGGACAGCGACTGGTCCTTGTAGCCACGGATCGATGACGATCCGCCGAGGCTGGTGCGCTGCGAACTGAACAGCACGTCTTCGCTGCGCTGACCGGTCATCAGGCTGCTGAAGCTGAACGACTCGCCCCACAGCTTGAACGGCTGCAAGTAGCTCAGGGTTGCGCTGTATTTGCGGTAGCGCGCTTCGGGTTCACCGGGGCCCGGATCGTGGCTGCCCTGCGCATCGAAGGCGCCGATGCCTTCCTGCACGCCGGCGTCAAAGTTGACGAACGCACTGCCGATACGGCGGCCGTGGTTGAGGCCGAACTGCGCTTCGCTGATGCGGTTGCTGCTCAGCTTGAGCTTACTGTCTTCGATAAAGTTGTTGGTGCGCAGGTACGACACGCCGGCGCTGAGGGAAGTCTTGCTGACCGAGTCGCGATGAATCACCCGCTCGGCGCGCAGCTGATGGTTTTCGCTGTCGCCGGTCTGCTTGAAGTTGTAGCCATTGGCGGCGATCTGCGAACGGTATCCGCTCTGGCTGTAGGTGTAGCTGAACGTCCACCAGCCCCACGGCAGGTTGTAATTAAGCATGGCGTTGTTGGAGGTGTGCTGATGGTCGGTCATCGCATCGTGGCCGCCGCGCAAGCTCAACTGATCGGCCAGGCCGAGCGGGCTGTCCCAGTCGAACGAAGTGCCCCACTGCTGTTCGCCGGTGCTGCGCTGGCCGTCGTTGCTGCGCGACAGCCCGGCGCGCCATGGCTTCTGCGGCGTGTTGGTCACACGCACCTCACTGCCGCCGACATTCTGCCCGGGGGCCAGCTCCATTTTTGCCTGATTGGACGGCAGGCGATTGAGCTGATCGACCATCTGCTCGATCTCGCGCAGGTCGACCAGCTCTCCGGTTTTACCGGGAAAGGCCATGGCCAGCTCACGATCCGAGAGCCGACTGTTGTCGGTGCCCTTCATGCCTTCGAGCCGGCCTTCGACCACCAGCACTTGCAGATGCCCGCTGGACAGGTCCTGTTGCGGCAGATAGGCGCGGCTGGTGACCAGCCCCTTCTCGATGTAGTGATCGGTGATGACTTTGAGCAGCTCATTGAGCTGGGGCACGCCGAGGCATGCGCCGATGTAAGGCTTGAGCAGGCGTGTCTTTTCGCCCTCGCTCAGGCTGTCTGCGCCTTTGAGTTCGATGTGCTCGATCGGGAAACAGCGGCTATCGGTGGGAGTTGCCGGTTGCGCTGGCTTGAGATCTTTGCCGGGCAAATCCTTGAGTTCTTCGAGACGGCGCTGCTGCTCTTCGAGCAGGCGATTCTGGCGGTCGCGGATAAGGTCGGTTTCACCGGGAGTGGGTGCAGCAACGGCGAAATGAAGCGGAGAAAGGCACAGCAACGCTACGCACAACCGCGCCACGAGGGCGGGTGAGGACATGTTCGATCCCTCGAGACGAAAGTGATATCAAAATAGTGGCGCGATATTAGGTGGCCATCATTTTGACGTCAAACTTATGTTCTACCATTGGTCGGGCTCGAGGCGATGTTGCGCGGGTAAAACCAGCACCTGCGTACAAGTGCAAAACCGTTGTTGCGCAGATAGTGAACGCTGCCCATTCGGCATTCAGTCATACCCACACACGATCACAAGGAGTTTTCATGAGCACCTTCAAGACCCAAGACGGCACCGAGATCTATTACAAGGACTGGGGCAGCGGCAAACCCGTGCTGTTCAGCCATGGCTGGCCACTGGATGCCGACATGTGGGAATACCAGATGGAATACCTGAGCAGCCGCGGCTACCGCACCATCGCCTTTGACCGTCGCGGGTTTGGCCGCTCTGATCAGCCGTGGACCGGTTATGACTACGACACTTTCGCCGATGACATCGCCGGTCTGATCAACCATCTGGACCTGCGCGACGTGACCCTGGTCGGTTTCTCCATGGGTGGCGGTGACGTCAGCCGCTACATTGCCCGGCACGGCAGCGAGCGTGTGGCTGGCCTGGTGTTGTTGGGTGCAGTAACGCCGCTGTTCGGCAAGAAGCCCGACTTCGCCCAAGGCGTCGACAAGTCGGTGTTCGACGGGATCAAGGCTGGCCTGCTGAAGGACCGCGCGCAGTTCATCGCCGATTTTGCCGCGCCGTTCTACGGCACCAATCAAGGCCAGACGGTTTCCGACGGCGTGCTCACGCAGACCCTGAACATCGCCCTGATGGCGTCCTTGAAAGGTACGGTGGATTGCGTCACCGCGTTTTCGGAAACCGACTTCCGCCCGGACATGACCAAGGTTGATGTGCCGACGCTGGTAATCCACGGTGACGGTGACCAGATCGTGCCGTTCGAAACCACCGGCAAACAGGCCGCTGCGCAGATCAAGGGCGCCGAGCTGAAAGTCTATGCGGGTGCGCCGCACGGTTTTGCCGTGACTCATGCACAGGCGTTGAATGAAGATTTGCTGGCGTTCCTGCGACGCTGATAAATCGACATGAACGAGAAGAGCCCGCCCGAGTGCGGGCCTTCTTTTTTCTGTTGTGCTATTTATTGGCTTGTATCGACTCTCGGGAAGGACAATCCATGTTGCGGATACTCGGAAAGGCTTCATCGATCAACGTGCGCAAGGTGCTGTGGACGTGTGCCGAATTGGGCATTCCGTTCGAGCGCGAAGACTGGGGATCGGGGTTTCAGTCGACGCATACAGCGGAGTTTCTCGCGCTCAATCCGTGCGCAATGGTGCCGGTGATTCAGGACGATGATTTCACCCTGTGGGAATCGAATACGATCATTCGTTATCTGGTGACGCGTTATGGCGACGCGGCGCTTTATCCCGTAGAAGCGCGGGCGCGGGCGCAAGTTGATCAGTGGATCGATTGGCAGGCTTCGGAGCTGAATCGGTCGTGGTCGTATCCGCTGATGGCGCTGGTGCGAAAGTCCCCGGATTACCAGGACAGCGCTGCGCTGGCCGCCGGTTGTCGGGACTGGGCGCGGAACATGGAGATTCTTGATCGCCAGTTGCAGAAGACCGGGGCTTACGTCAGCGGGGAGGCGTTTTCTCTGGCGGACATTCCGATCGGGCTGTCGGTGAATCGCTGGTTCAAAACGCCGCTGGCGCATCCTGATTTCCCGGCGGTCAGCGCTTATTACGAGCGGTTGAGTTTGCGTGAGGGGTATCGGTTGTATGGGCGTAATGGTACGCCGTGAGCTTTTGAATCTGGCCGCGATGCTCTTGAATCTGTGGGAGCCAGCCTGCTGGCGATGGCTTTCTTTCAGGCTCTGATTTTCTGATTTTTGTGTACATATCCGTTGCTGCGGTAACGGCTGCTTAGGGTTTCGCCCTTACGGCGAGTCCCTTTTTCAGACGCCAAAAAGGAACCAAAAGTCTTTGCTCCTACGTACGGCCCTCGCAGGCTCGGGTCCCTTCGCTGCGGGATCGATCCGGGCGCAGCGGCTACGGTTTGCTGCGCTGCACCTCCTTCCGCTGTGTACGACTTCGTCGTACGGTCGCTGCGCTCCCA
>NZ_JBUDGD010000086.1:0-15167 GCF_055484735.1 Pseudomonas sp. 15C
CCCGGAGCGAAGGGACCCGAGCCTGCGAGGGCCGTACGTAGGAGCAAGCGTTTTTTTGCTTACTTTTTTTAGGCGTTTGTAAAAAAAGTGAGTCGCCGTCAGGCGAAACCATAAGCCGCCGTTACCGCAGCAACGGATATACACCCAAAACAACACAACATAAGCCGCTATATACCGAGACAGACACCCCAACACAAAAAACGATATTTCCAAAGCCCCGCAAATCCCCGCTACCCTGAAAAACATAACCAGCAAATCCCCGGGGACTCCATGCCAAGATTCACCCTGAAACCACTACTGATCACCCTCGCACTAACGACCATAGCCCCGATCACACATGCCGCCACAACCCTGGTCTACTGCTCCGAAGCCAGCCCCGCCGGCTTCGACCCCAGCCAATACACCAGCGGCACTGATTTCGACGCCTCCGCCGAAACCGTCTTCAACCGCCTCACCCAATTCCAGCGCGGCGGCACCGACATCGAGCCCGGCCTGGCGACAAAATGGGACGTCTCCAGCGACGGCCTGCAATACACCTTCCACCTGCGCGAAGGGGTGAAATTCCACAGCACCGACTACTTCACCCCGACCCGCGACTTCAACGCCGACGACGTCGTATTCACCTTCCAGCGCCTGCTCGACCCGGCTAACGCCTTCCGCAAGGCCTACCCCGCCGAGTCCCCATACTTCACCGACATGGGCCTGAACACCACGATCAAATCGGTGGAAAAACTCAACGAGCACAGCGTGCGCTTCAATCTCAACAACGTCGACGCTGCCTTCGTGCAGAACCTCGCCATGAGCTTCGCCTCGGTGCAGTCGGCCGAATACGCCGCGCAGCTATTGAAGGAAGGCAAAGCCGCCGACCTCAATCAGAAACCCATCGGCACTGGCCCGTTCGTGTTCAAGCGCTACCAGAAGGATTCGCAGATCCGCTATGTCGCGAACAAGGCCTACTGGAAACCCGAAGACGTGAAGATCGATAACCTGATTTTCTCGATCACTCCGGACGCGGCCGTACGTCTGCAAAAACTCAAGGCCGGTGAATGTCAGGTCAGCGGCTACCCGCGCCCGGCGGATATCGAAGTGATGGAAAAAGACCCGAACCTGCGCGTGCTCAAGCAGCCCGGTTTCAACCTCGGTTTCCTCGCCTACAACACCACACATCCGCCACTGGACCAGCTAAAGGTGCGTCAGGCGCTGGACATGGCCATCGATAAGCCGGCCATCATCAAGGCCGTTTACCAAAGTGCCGGCCAGTTGGCACACAACGCCTTGCCGCCCGCGCAATGGTCGTACGATTCGGACATCAAGGACGCGCCATACGACCCGGAAAAAGCCCGGGTGCTACTGAAAGAAGCAGGGGTTGCGCCGGGTACAACCATCAACCTCTGGGCGATGACAGTGCAGCGCGCATCGAACCCGAATGCACGCATGTCGGCGCAGATGATCCAGCAGGACTGGGCGAAGATTGGCATCAAGGCCAACATCGTCAGCTATGAATGGGGCGAGTACATCAAGCGCGCAAAAAATGGCGAACACGACGCCATGATCTACGGCTGGACCGGCGACAACGGTGACCCGGACAACTGGCTTGGCGTGCTTTACAGCTGCGCGGCGGTCAAGGGCAGCAACTACGCCAAATGGTGTGATCCGGCCTACGACAAGCTTGTTCAGCAAGCCAAAGTTGCGACTGATAAGGCGCAACGGATAAATCTGTATCAACAGGCGCAACTGATCCTTAAACAACAAGTGCCAATCACGCCGATTGCCAACTCCACGGTGTTCCAGCCGCTGCGCAAGGAAGTCACTGATTTCCGTATCAGCCCGTTCGGTCTCACTCCCTTCTATGGCGTGGGTATAAATAGGTAACACCGAGCCCCAACGCAGCGCGCACAACGTGACCGGCGCACTGTTTTGGGGCTCGATTTGCACCGTAAAAACCACCCGCAAACGGTCAAATGCGTCAGAAGTTATACGGATGCGACATTAAGGTACGTTCGTGCCACGCTTTGACGCCGCCGACCGCTCTGGATCTTGCATTGGGTATGGCCCCTGCATAAGTATCCGCAGGCACGACTCACGAGGTCGTACCTCACTACTAAAAAATGACAACAAATCATGAGGCCAACATGCTTAAACACGCGGTCATTCCGTTTTTAGTCGGCGCAGGCTTGTTAGCCTCCGCACCGTTCGCATCCGCTGCGACTAACCTGGTGTTCTGCTCCGAAGGCAGCCCGGCCGGTTTCGACCCAGGCCAGTACACCACCGGAACCGACTTCGACGCCTCAGCCGAAACCATGTTCAACCGTCTGACCCAGTTCGAGCGCGGCGGCACCGCCGTGATTCCTGGGCTGGCGACCAAGTGGGACATTTCCGATGACGGCCTGACGTACACCTTCCACCTGCGTGAAGGCGTCAAGTTCCACACCACCCCGTATTTCAAGCCGACTCGTGAATTCAACGCCGACGACGTGCTGTTTACTTTCAACCGCATGATCAACAAGGACGACCCTTTCCGTAAGGCGTACCCGACGGAATTCCCGTACTTCACCGACATGGGGATGGACACCAACATCACCAAGCTCGATAAAGTCGACGACCACACCGTCAAGTTCACGTTGAAAGAAGTCGATGCCGCGTTCATCCAGAACCTGGCGATGAGCTTCGCTTCCGTGCAGTCCGCCGAATACGCGGCCCAGCTGCTCAAGGAAGGCAAAGCCGCCGACATCAACCAGAAGCCGATCGGCACTGGTCCGTTCGTGTTCAAGAGCTACCAGAAAGATTCCAACATCCGTTACACCGGCAACAAGGATTACTGGAAGCCGGAAGACGTGAAGATCGACAACCTGATCTTCGCCATCACCACCGACCCGTCGGTGCGTATCCAGAAGCTGAAAAAGAACGAGTGCCAGGTCACCCTGTTCCCGCGTCCGGCCGACCTCAAGGCGCTGAAAGAAGACAAAGCGCTGAAGATGCCGGATCAGGCCGGTTTCAACCTCGGCTACATCGCCTACAACGTGATGGACAAGGTCAAGGGCAGCAACGAAGCCAACCCACTGGCTGACCTGCGCGTGCGTCAGGCGCTGGACATGGCGGTGAACAAGCCGCAGATCATCGATTCGGTTTACCAGGGCGCGGGTCAACTGGCCGTCAACGCCATGCCGCCGACCCAGTGGTCCTACGACACCACCATCAAAGACACCAAGTACGACCCTGAGAAAGCCAAACAGCTGCTCAAGGAAGCCGGCGTCAAGGAAGGTACCGAAATCGTGCTGTGGGCGATGCCGGTACAACGTCCATACAACCCGAACGCCAAGCTGATGGCCGAAATGCTCCAGTCCGACTGGGCCAAGATCGGCTTGAAAGTGAAGATCACCAGCTACGAATGGGGCGAGTACATCAAGCGTTCCAAAGGTGGCGAGAACCAGGCCATGATCATTGGCTGGAGCGGTGACAATGGTGATCCGGACAACTGGCTGAACGTGCTGTTCGGCTGCGACTCGCTCAGCGGCAACAACTTCTCCAAGTGGTGCGACAAGAAGTTCGACGGTCTGGTGAAAGAAGCCAAACGCACGACCGATCAGGGCAAGCGCACCGAACTGTACAAACAGGCGCAACACGTCCTCAAAGATGCAGTTCCGATGACACCTATCGCTCACTCGACGGTGTACCAACCCATGCGCGCCAACGTGCAGGATTTCAAGATCAGCCCATTCGGCTTGAATTCTTTCTACGGCGTCAGCGTCAGCAAGTAAGGCATTGCAACGGCGGCGTTTCTGACGTCGCCGTTGCTTTTTCTACCGGGCAAACAGGAAAAGGCCTACACCAAAATCCGTAGTAGATGATTGCTTCGGTATAGGCGCGTCGACTTTTCCTACGAGCATTAAGGCTTTTACGTATTTACTGCCAGAAGCACGGTGCCTACCGTCGCGTACTGACCAGTGTCTGCGTGGGCCACCGGTTTTGCCGTACGTATTGGATCGAGCTCAATGCGCCATGAACGTCCCGGGATCGGGGCCAAAGCGCATTGCACACCATTAAAAAAAGAGGGAGCGTCATGCGCCATACCTTGAAATTGTCCGCATTGCTGGGTGCTGGCCTGTTGGCCGCGTCGTCCGCCAGTTTCGCCGCACAGAAAAGCCTGGTGTTCTGCTCGGAAGGCAGCCCGGCGGGTTTCGATACCGCGCAATACACGACGGCCACCGATAACGACGCCGCCGAACCGCTGTACAACCGCCTGGTCGAGTTCGAAAAGGGCGCGACCAATGTCGTACCTGGCCTGGCAACAACGTGGGATATTTCCGAGGATGGTCTGAAATACACTTTCCACCTGCGTGAAGGTGTGAAATTTCATACGACCCCTTACTTCAAACCGAGCCGCGACTTCAACGCCGACGACGTGCTGTTCACGTTCAATCGCATGCTCGATGCGCAACAGCCGTTTCGTAAGGCTTACCCGACCGAATTCCCGTATTTCAACGGGATGAGCCTGAACAAGAACATCGCCAAGGTCGAAAAGACCGGGCCACTGACCGTGGAGTTCACGCTCAACAGCGTCGACGCCGCGTTCATTCAGAACATCGCCATGAGCTTCGCCTCCATCCTGTCCGCCGAATACGCCGACAAGCTGCTGGCCGAAGGCAAGCCGAGCGACATCAACCAGAAACCGATCGGCACCGGGCCGTTCGTGTTCAAGAGTTATCAGAAAGATTCGAACATCCGTTACACGGCTAATAAACAGTATTGGGACCCGAGCCGGGTCAAGCTCGACAATCTGATCTTCGCTATCAACACGGACGCCTCGGTGCGGGTGCAGAAGCTCAAGGCAGGCGAATGCCAGATCACCCTGCATCCGCGTCCGGCCGATGTCGAAGCGCTGAAGGCCGACCCGAAACTGCAACTGATCTCCAAGCCCGGTTTCAACCTCGGCTACATCGCCTACAACGTCCGCCACAAGCCTTTCGACCAGCTCGAAGTGCGCCAGGCGCTGGACATGGCGGTGAATAAACAAGGGATTCTCAACGCTGTTTATCAAGGCGCCGGTCAACTGGCCGTCAACGCGATGCCACCGACCCAGTGGTCCTACGACGACACCGTCAAGGACGCCGCCTACAACCCGGAAAAAGCCAGGGAACTGCTCAAGGCTGCCGGTGTGAAAGAAGGCACCGAGATCACCCTGTGGGCCATGCCGGTGCAGCGCCCGTACAACCCGAACGCCAAACTGATGGCCGAAATGCTCCAGGCCGACTGGGCGAAGATCGGTCTGAAAGTGAAGATCGTCAGCTATGAATGGGGCGAGTACATCAAGCGCACCAAGAATGGCGAACACGACGTCAGCCTGATCGGCTGGACCGGCGACAATGGTGACCCGGACAACTGGCTCGGCACCCTGTACAGCTGCGATGCGATTGGCGGCAACAACTACTCCATGTGGTGCGATCCGGCGTACGACAAGCTGATTAAACAAGCCAAGGTCGTTACCGACCGCGAACAGCGCACCGTGCTTTATAAACAGGCCCAGCAATTGCTTAAACAGCAAGTGCCGATCACGCCAGTCGCCCACTCGACGGTCAACCAGCCGTTAAGCACCAAGGTCGAGGGCTTCAAAGTCAGCCCGTTCGGTCGCAACGTATTTTCGGGCGTCAGTATCGATTAAACCTACCGATTAGCCGCAACGCTGAGGGGAGCCGTGTACTCCCCTCACGCAAGCGCTTTGCCGAAATTCGTCAATCCGGCCTTTTGCAAACGTTTGCGATGTGTGAACGAGTTCTAAACCAATAACCGGTCTACCAAAAAAAGCCGGGATAAAAAGAAAGTAAAGGAGCTTCACCCATGAAACTGAGCAGCACCGCGATACTGGCCCTGGCCATCAGCAGCATCACCGCCACGGCTTATGCGGAAACCCAAAGCCAGGCGTTCACGCCAGTGACCGTCAACGAAAAGAGCGCCCAGGCCGAAGCCACCGGTTTCCTCGAAGGGCAATCGATCAGCGGTTCGACCCGTAACTGGTACGCCAACGAACAACTCAAGCGCGGCGGCAAGTTCGCTTACCGCAAAAACGGTCAGTCCAACGAAACCGACCGTCGCATCAACTGGGTGCAAGGCACGATCATCAAGTACAACTCGGGCTTTACCGAAGGTACGGTCGGTTTCAGCACCGAAGTGGCCGCATACAACGCCATCGCCCTGGAGCGTGACCGCGAGAACCTCGCTGCCAATAATGGTGGCGCACCGGGCACCCGTCCTGGCGCCGGCAACAACCGTACCCTGACCCGCGAAGGCGGCGACGCTGTCGGCCAGTGGAGCAAGCTGGGCCTGGCCAACGTCAAGGCACGCATCTCCAACACCACCCTGACCGCCGGCCGCATGAACTTCAGCAGCCCGCAGGTCGATGTGATCGGTAACCGTCCGCTGCCATCGAGCTTCGAAGGTATCGCGATCCACAGCGAAGAGCTGAACAACCTGGCGTTCGACGTCGCGACCTTCGACCGCGTTTCGCCACGTACCGAAGAAAGCCTGAGCAAGTTCCGCTCCGAGTACGGCGACATCAACGCCGAAGCCGATCACGTCAACACCGCCGGTATCTCGTACCAGCCGTTCGCCAGCCTGACCACCAGCCTGTGGGGTACCCAGGCCGAAGACCTGTGGAACCAGTACTACTTCGGCGCCACCCACGTATTGGGTGACAGCTCGATCCTCAGCCTGACCACCGGCCTGAACTACTACAAGACCGTCGACGAAGGCAAAAAGCTGCTGGGCGACATCGACAACGACACCTACTCGCTGTCGTTCGGCCTGACCCACCTGGCGCATACCCTGACCTTCTCGTATCAGGAAGTGAACGGTAACGAGTACTTCGACTACCTGCACGAAACCAACGGTATCTACCTGGCCAACTCCCTGCTCTCGGACTTCAACGGCCCGAACGAGAAATCCTTCCAGGTTTCCTACGGCATCAACATGGCCGAATACGGCGTGCCGGGCCTGAAATTCAACATCTACCAGGCGCGCGGCTGGGGCATCGACGGCACTCACTACAAGGGTGGCGGCTATGACGGCGTGCAGGCGATGGACGGCGAGCACCACTATGAATACGGCGTCGGTGCAACCTACGCGGTACAAAGCGGCCCGCTTAAAGCGACGACCATTCGCGGCACTTACACCGCGCACCGCGCCAGCGAAAACCAGGCGGACGGCAGCATCAACGAGTTCCGTCTGGTGACCACGATTCCGTTCAACATTCTGTAAAAACGCCAACCGACGGCTGACTCATGATGAGTCGGCCGTTTGGTTTTTTGTCTTCAACCGATTGCAGAGGGTTATCGATGAAAATGCTTCCCCTACGTGCGGCCATCGCGGCTGCGTTGCTGAGTGTCGCTGTCGGCGCCTCGGCCAAACCCTTGGTGGTCTGCACCGAAGCCAGCCCGGAAGGCTTCGATATGGTCCAGTACACGACTGCAGTCACGGCGGATGCTGTGGCCGAAACCATCTTCAACCGCTTGGCCGACTTTAAACCCGGCACCACCGAAGTGATCCCGGCACTCGCCGAGTCCTGGGACATCAGCGAAGACGGCCTGACCTACACGTTCCATCTGCGCAAAGGCGTCAAGTTTCACACCACCGAATACTTCAAGCCGACTCGCGACATGAACGCCGACGACGTGGTCTGGAGCTTCCAGCGTCAACTGGACCCGAATCACCCGTGGCACAAACTGTCGAGCGTGGGCTTCCCGTACTTTGAAAGCATGGGCTTCAAGGAACTGCTCAAAAGCGTCGAGAAAGTCGACGACAACACGGTCAAATTCACCCTGACCCGCCGCGAAGCGCCGTTCCTGGCCGACATCGCGATGGCGTTCTCGTCGATCTACCCGGCCGAATACGCCGACCAGTTGCTCAAGACCAACAAGACCGGCGATCTGAACAACAAGCCGATCGGCACCGGCCCGTTCATCTTCCAGCGTTACGCCAAGGATGCGCAGGTGCGCTTCAAGGCCAACCCGGATTATTTCCGCGGCAAGCCACCGGCCGACGCGCTGATCCTGGCGATCGCTACCGACAACAACGTGCGTTTGCAGAAGCTCAAGGCCAACGAGTGCCAGATCGCCCTGTATCCGAAGCCGGACGACATCCCGAGCATCAAGAAAGACAGCAACCTGAAAGTCGACGAGCTGGACGCGATGACCGTTTCGTACATCGCCATGAACACCCAGCACAAATACATGAGCGACGTGCGTGTGCGTAAAGCCATCGACATCGCTTTCGACAAGGAAGCCTATGTCAACGCGCTGTTCGGCAAAGGCAACGCGTCGGTTGCAGTCAACCCGTACCCGCCGACCTTGCTCGGTTATAACCACGACCTGAAAAACCCGCCACGCGACCTCGACGCCGCACGCAAGCTGCTCAAGGAAGCCGGCGTACCGGATGGCACCGTGTTCACCCTGTTTACTCGCAACGGCGGCGGTCCGACCAACCCCAACCCGATGCTCGGCGCGCAGATGATGCAGGCTGACCTTGCGAAAGTCGGGATCAAGATCGACATCCGCGTGATGGAATGGGGCGAAATGCTCAAGCGCGCCAAGGCCGGCGAGCATGACATGGTGTCGGCCGGATGGGCGGGCGACAACGGCGACCCGGATAACTTCCTGACGCCTATGCTCAGTTGCGAGGCCGCCAAGAACGGCGAAAACTACGCGCGCTGGTGCAACGAGAAATTCCAGGCGCTGCTGGATGAAGCACGGGCTAAAGTAGATCCCGCCGAACGCGCCGCGCTCTACGAACAGGCGCAAGTGCTGTTTAATCAGGACCAGCCATGGATCAGCATGGCTCATACTCGGATGTTCACTGCAATGCGCAAAAATGTAGAGGGCTACCACATCAGCCCTCTCACCACTAATAACTTCGCCACCACCCAGGTGAAGTAGATAAGAAACGCCCGGCGTCCCTGACCTGAGGGACGCCGGACACGCCTAACCGGCTGATGAGGTACCACACAAGATGTTTAGTTTTATTGCCCGCCGACTGGGGTTGTTGATCCCCACGTTTTTCGGCATCACCTTGCTGACTTTCGCGTTGATTCGCATGATTCCGGGCGACCCCGTGGAAGTGATGATGGGCGAACGTCGGGTCGACCCCGAAATGCACGCTCAGGCAATGGAACGCCTCGGTCTGAACAAGCCGCTGTATGCCCAGTATCTGGACTACATCGGCAAACTGGCCCAAGGCGATCTCGGCGAATCACTGCGTACGCGTGAGAGCGTCTGGACCGAATTCACCTCCCTCTTCCCGGCGACCCTGGAACTGTCCATGGCCGCCCTGCTGTTCGCCGGCATCCTCGGCCTTCTGGCCGGGGTAATCGCGGCACTCAAGCGAGGATCGCTGTTCGACCACGGGGTGATGGGCATCTCCCTGGCGGGCTATTCGATGCCGATCTTCTGGTGGGGCCTGATCCTGATCATGTTCTTCTCGGTGAGCCTGGGCTGGACGCCGGTCTCCGGGCGGATCGACCTGCTGTATGACATCGAGCCGAAAACCGGCTTCATGCTGATCGACACGCTGCTGGCCGATGACGTCGGCGCGTTCTTCGATGCGCTGCATCACTTGATCCTGCCGGCCATCGTGCTCGGCACCATTCCGCTGGCGGTGATCGCGCGGATGACCCGTTCGTCGATGCTCGAAGTGCTGCGCGAAGACTACATCCGCACCGCCAAGGCCAAAGGTCTGTCGCCGTCGCGCGTGGTGTTCGTCCACGGTCTGCGTAACGCACTGATTCCGGTACTCACCGTCGTCGGCCTGCAGGTCGGCACGCTGCTGGCCGGTGCGGTTCTGACCGAAACCATCTTCTCCTGGCCCGGCATAGGCAAATGGCTGATCGAAGCCATCGGCGCCCGGGACTATCCGGTGGTGCAAAACGGCATCCTGTTAATCGCCTGCCTGGTGATTCTGGTCAACTTCGTGGTGGACATCCTCTACGGCTTTGCCAACCCACGCATCCGTCATCAGCGCTGAGGTCAATACCATGAGCACTCCAACATCCTCAGTAGCCACCGCCACGTCCGCCGTGGATCAAAGCCTGCTGTACCCGTCGCCGTACAAAGAATTCTGGCAAGCCTTCGCGAAAAACAAGGGCGCCGTTGCCGGCCTGCTGTTCATGCTGCTGATCATTTTCTGCGCGATCTTCGCGCCGTGGGTTGCGCCGCATGACCCGAGCGAGCAATACCGCGACTTCCTGCTGACACCACCGGCGTGGCTCGAAGGCGGGCAGATTCAATTCCTGCTCGGCACCGATGAGCTTGGCCGTGACCTGCTCTCGCGCCTGATCCAGGGCTCGCGCCTGTCGCTGCTGATCGGCTTGTCGTCGGTGGTGATGTCGCTGATTCCGGGGATCCTTTTGGGTCTGTTCGCCGGTTTCTTCCCGAAGATGATCGGCCCGACCATCATGCGTCTGATGGACATCATGCTGGCCCTGCCGTCGCTACTGCTGGCCGTGGCGATCGTCGCCATCCTCGGCCCTGGCCTGATCAACACCGTGATCGCGATTGCCGTGGTTTCGCTGCCGTCCTACGTGCGTCTGACCCGTGCCGCGGTGATGGGCGAACTGAACCGCGACTACGTCACCGCTGCGCGCCTGGCAGGTGCCGGCCTGCCGCGCCTGATGTTCATCACCGTGCTGCCTAACTGCATGGCGCCGCTGATCGTGCAGGCGACCCTGAGCTTCTCGTCGGCGATCCTCGATGCCGCCGCCCTGGGCTTCCTCGGCCTCGGCGTACAACCGCCAACCCCTGAGTGGGGCACCATGCTGGCCTCGGCCCGCGACTACATCGAACGCGCCTGGTGGGTGGTAAGTCTGCCGGGTTTGACCATTTTGCTCAGCGTGCTGGCAATCAACTTGATGGGCGACGGCCTGCGCGATGCGCTGGACCCGAAACTCAAGAACGCCGCCTGAGGAGATTCCCATGTCACTGCTAGAAATCAAGAATCTCAACGTCCGCTTCGGCGACAAGAACGCCACACCGGTGGTCGACGGCCTCGACCTGAAAGTCGACAAAGGCGAAGTGCTGGCCATCGTTGGCGAATCGGGTTCGGGTAAATCCGTGACCATGATGGCGCTGATGGGCCTGATCGAGCATCCCGGCATCGTCACCGCCGATTCGCTCAGCTTCGACGGCAAGGACATGCTCAAGCTGAGCAACCGTCAGCGTCGGCAGATCGTCGGCAAAGACCTGTCGATGGTATTCCAGGACCCGATGACCGCGCTGAACCCGAGCTACACCGTCGGTTTCCAGATCGAAGAAGTGCTGCGCCTGCACCTGAAAATGTCCGGCAAGCAAGCGCGCAAGCGTGCCATCGAACTGCTGGAAAAAGTCGAAATCCCTGGCGCCGCCAGCCGTATGGACGCCTACCCGCATCAACTGTCCGGTGGCATGAGCCAGCGCGTCGCGATCGCCATGGCGATTGCCGGCGAGCCGAAACTGCTGATCGCCGACGAACCGACCACCGCGCTCGACGTGACGATTCAGGCACAGATCATGGATCTGCTGCTGGCGCTACAGAAAGAACAGAACATGGGCCTGGTGCTGATCACTCACGACCTCGCCGTCGTCGCCGAAACCGCCCAGCGCGTCTGTGTGATGTATGCAGGCCAGGCTGTGGAAGTCGGCCAGGTGCCGCAACTGTTCGACATCCCCGCGCACCCGTACAGCGAAGCGCTGCTCAAGGCGATTCCCGAGCACAGCCTCGGTGCCTCACGCCTGTCGACGCTGCCGGGCATCGTCCCGGGTCGTTACGACCGTCCGCAAGGTTGCCTGCTGTCGCCGCGCTGCCCGTACGTGCAGGACAACTGCCGCGCGCAGCGTCCCGGCCTTGACCCGAAAAGCAACAGCCTCGCCCGCTGCTTCTACCCGCTGAACCAGGAGGTGGCGTAATGGCCGTCGTACTTACCGCCCGCGACCTGACCCGTCACTACGAAGTCTCCCGTGGCCTGTTCAAGGGCCATGCGACCGTGCGCGCACTCAACGGCGTGTCGTTCGAACTGGAAGCCGGCAAGACCCTCGCCGTGGTGGGCGAATCGGGCTGCGGCAAATCCACCCTAGCCCGCGCCCTGACACTGATTGAGGAGCCATCGTCCGGCTCGCTGAAGATCGCCGGCCAGGAAGTTGCCGGTGCCGACAAGGCGCAACGCAAGCAACTGCGCAAAGACGTGCAAATGGTTTTTCAAAGCCCGTACGCGTCGCTGAACCCACGGCAGAAAGTCGGTGACCAGCTCGGCGAACCGCTGCTGATCAACACCAACCTCTCCGCCGCCGAGCGTCGCGAGAAAGTCCAGGCGATGATGAAGCAGGTCGGCTTGCGTCCCGAGCACTACCAGCGCTATCCGCACATGTTCTCCGGCGGTCAGCGCCAGCGTATCGCCCTGGCCCGGGCGATGATGCTGCAGCCGAAAGTGCTGGTCGCGGATGAACCGACTTCGGCGCTGGACGTGTCGATTCAGGCTCAGGTGCTGAACCTGTTCATGGACCTGCAGCAGGAGTTCAATACTGCCTACGTGTTCATCTCGCACAACCTCGCGGTGGTGCAGCACGTGGCCGATGACGTGATGGTGATGTACCTCGGGCGCCCGGTGGAACTGGGCCCGAAAAACGACATCTACGAGCGCCCGCTGCACCCTTACACCCAGGCGCTGCTGTCGGCGACCCCGACCATTCACCCGGACCCGAACAAGCCGAAAATCAAGATCGTCGGCGAACTGCCCAACCCGCTGAACCCGCCACCAGGTTGCGCTTTCCACAAGCGCTGCCCGTATGCGACCGAGCGTTGCAGCACCGAAGAGCCGCTGTTGCGCGAGCTGGATAATCGGCAGGTGGCTTGCCACTACGCCGAGCAATTCCTCGACGGCGCGGCGTAAGCAGCTCCGCAGGCCACCACAAAACCCCATGTAGGAGTGAGCCTGCTCGCGAAAGCGGTTCATCAGTCACCGATAATGTTGACTGAAATGACGCCTTCGCGAGCAGGCTCGCTCCCACAGGGGATTTGTATCGATTCAGGAATTCATGTGTTAACAAACCCCTTCCACCCCGATTGCGCATCAGTCGAGGCCGAAGGGGTTTTCTTTTGCCTGCGATCTACGTCTGGCTATCGCCCTCATCATCCGGGTCATCGCTGTCCGGATCACCGGTCGTCGAGTCGTCATCATCGGCGCTGCCGCCCTGATTCATGTCCCCCGGCTCCGACTCCGATTTGGCAATCATCAGCCCGCTGTGCCCGACCTGCCCATTGAACGCCTGCGAATCGTGATCCTCACACTCGGCCCACGCCGTCGCGGTGCCAAGAGACAGCATCACCATCAATTTCAACAACATCAAAACCCGTAGCAATCTGCTTTTCATGGCCGACTCCATCCTGTTGCGCTAAGACATGCTTGCCGGACTGGCTCCGTGTGAAATCTAGTTGCGAACCATCCGACTCACCACTTAGGACGCGACGGCATGGGCAGAAATGCCCTTGATAGACAGATTGCTTTCGAATAAAGGTCATAACCGAAACAGCTAAGCTGCGCGCGTGGCCTGCCAGGTCAGCGGAATCGAGATCAGCACCAGCAGCGCACTCATCAGCCAGACACTGTGCCCGCCAAATTCGCCATAGAGCTGCCCGCTGAGCATCGGTGATAACAACGCGCTGGCACTCCAGCTCATGAAGAACAATCCGAAGTACTGACCGCTTCTGCCGCTCTGGGCAAACTGCATCGCCAGCACATTCAGCGGCGGCATGAACAGCGCCTCGCCCAGCGTCCAGATAACCGTCGACAGACACACGTAAAACAGCCCCGAACCGAATGGCAACATCCCCAACCCGCACGCCAGCAGCACACTCCCGGCCAGCATCTGCCAGCGCGCGCCCCAGCGTTCGATCGAGTGGGACAGCGGAATCTGCAGCGCAATCACCAGCAACGCATTGAGGCCGAATTGCCAGCCGATCACTTCGGTGCTCAGGTGGTAGTAATCCCGCAGATAATTGCCCAGCGTGCTGTAAACCGTATCGAACGCGATACCGAGCATGGCGGTCGCGGCCAGCAGCCATAGAAACGGTTTATCGCGATACGGCGAGCCTGAAACCGTCTCCCGCGCTCCATCCTGCTTAATGATCGGCCGCCGCCACGTCGTGCGCACAAACCACAACAACGCCAGCATCGTCATCGCCGCACTGACAAAAAACACCCAGCGAAAATCCGCCTGCGCCAACACCCCACCCGCCACCCCGGCAGCCGCCATGCCCAGATTACGCGCCACCCGACTCAACGCCTGCGCCCGCGAACGCTGCGCAACTTCGCAGTACTCCATGATCAGCCGCTGATGCAGCGTACGAATCGCCCCATCAATCACACCACTGAGCAACAACAGACCGGCCAGCCACGCCACCTGCGTCACCAGCCCCAGCAACATCAGCACCCACACCGAAACAAAAAACAGCGCCGCCGTCAGCCGCGCCGTGCGCACATGATCACTGAGCCAACCGCCGAGCATTGAACCGACCAGCAAACCCGCGCCATAAGCCGAGAGTAACCAGCCGACGGTTTCAATCGCAAAACCCAACTCCTGACGCAGATACAACGCCATGAACAGCTTGACCATGGCGCTGAGGCGATTGATAAATAAAAGTGCGGCGAGCACCCAGGCCATCGGGGCGAAATAGCCGTTGGGGTGCAGGAGATGGGTCAGTCCTTTGAGCATGAAACGTCCGCTGTGGGCGAGGGTTCTTTGAACACTAAACCGGATCAAGCGCAATGTCGCGAGGCAAAGGCCTGGCGAAGTAAAAACAGAGTCGGGCTACGTTGCTGAAGAAAATTGCCTACAGAAAATTCTGTATGCCTGACAGTTCCCCATTTCAAGCAGCAACAAAAAGCCCCTCATCGGAACGCCGCCCGCCTATCCCTCTCCCGGAGGGAGAGGGAACTGATCGTGGTGAATGGGCGAGGTACGCCGATCTGAAATACCGAGCCGAACTCAGGATTTGAACAGCTCATCAATCTGGCTCCCTCTCCCTCGGGAGAGGGCTGGGGTGAGGGGCGAATTCACCGAAAATCTCAAGCCGTGCGGCGCTTCTCACCACTCAACAATGAGCGCCAGCTCGAGTGCTTTTGATCTTGATCCACCAGCGACATCGGAAGGCTG